>JAZUMO010000011.1:0-4777 GCA_045603665.1 Acutalibacteraceae bacterium | reverse complement strand
CAACAACAAGGTTCCGGGGTACCCGACCGCAATCTTTGATTGCTCGTCGGGTCGGGTTCTTATTGTGCAACAACAAGGTTCCGGGGTACCCGACCGCAATCTTTGATTGCTCGTCGGGTCGGGTTCTTATTTTAATTCGGAATGCGCAATCGCGGGAAAAGCTTCGGGAACGAAGAAGTGACAGTCCGCCGAATTGACGAATTAAATAATGTAGGGCGGGATGACTCATCCCGCCGATTTTCTATGATAAGCCTCTCCTGATTCAGAAGAGGTCTGTAGGGACATGGCGTGCCGAGGCGCAACCCTAAAAACGTAGGTGACGGCGCCCTCGGCGTCCCGTGTATAATCAACAAAAGTTTATGTTAAATGTCGTAGGGGCAACCAGTGCTCATCCGTTGAAACCTTTATTGACAAAGAAAAAACAGGGTGTTATTATAAATTCGGAAACCGATTGAACTTTTTTCGCATGGGGAGTCACCCTTCAGGCGGCAGTATGTCTTTCTATTTGTCTTTGTATTTGTATCATTTTTATTATCATTATCTTTATCATTATCATTATTTCTTAAAGCACCATAGTGTTCTATAGATATCTATAGTGTTCTGCAAAAAAAGGTCGGGCAGGGAAGCTTTCCCTTGTCCGACCTTTATGCTTATTAACTTAATGAATCTGCCTGCTTTGCTTTGTCCCATCTTCTTTTCATTGCCTCTGATTTTTTTTGACACACATCTGCATATCTGCTGTTGTTTCTGTCGAGACATTCGGCTATGCGCATAAAGCAGGCTGTCATCATTCTGTCGTCGAAATCGGGTGTTATTCCGCTGGTATCATATTCGAAAACTGCTCTTAAAAGTTTGCCTAACTCCTCATCGGTAAGAAGACTGAATGTATCGAATAAATCATAATGTAAAAGTAAAGCTTTTTTCATTTGAAATTCCTCCTTAAAAAGTAAAAATCAGACAGTAAAAGCCCTCTTGCGGAAAAGATCTTTTTATCTGTCATAATTTAAGTTTAGAGGAGATTTTTTGTCTTGTCAAGGCTTTTCGGAAAGTAAAATTTATTTTGCTGAAATCGGCAACACTTTTGTGTAGGGTGACGGTAGTCGAACCTTAAAGCACGCAAAAAAGAGACCTTCCCGGAGTATTATAAAGGGAATATATATGTCTATATCAAAAAAGTATAAAAAGCACCATAAACAGGAAGTTTTTTTTCTCTTTCAAACTGTTGAAATTTTGTCGAAAAAATGTTATGATTAACCGAATGGACTGTGTCGGTGTTTTATCAGGAGAAAACAGAGAGATTTTTAAGCACTCGCAAAGACCTCATCACCCTAAAAAACTATTTTTAAAAGAAAGGATTATAGATGTATGAAGTACAGTTATTATCCGGGTTGTACCTTGCGGACAAAGGCAAAAGACCTTGACGCCTATGCCAGAAAATCGGCTGAGGCTTTAGGCTTTGAGCTGGAGGAAATTGAAAATTGGCAATGCTGCGGCGGTGTCTATCCCTTAAGCAGCGACGAGATTGCTACCAAGCTCTCTTCGGTACGTGCTCTCAACGAAGCAAAAGTAAAGGGTCAGGAGCTTGTGACACTCTGCTCTGCCTGCTATCACGTTTTAAAAAGAGTAAACGACGATATGCAGAATGTTGAGGACATCAGAGTAAAGGCAAATAACTATATGAAGCTTGACGAGCCCTATGAAGGTGAAACGAAGGTTCTTCACTTCCTCGAGGTCCTCCGTGACGAAATCGGCTTTGATGAGCTTAAGAAAAAGGTAGTCAACCCTCTTACAGGTAAAAAAATAGGTGCATATTACGGTTGTCTTCTTTTGAGACCGGGTGAAATTTTAGGCTTTGATAATCCTGAAAACCCCACCATTATCGAGGATTTTATCCGTGCTTTGGGTGCTGAACCCGTAATCTACCCCTACCGTAACGAATGCTGCGGCGGATATATCTCTCTTAAAGCAAAGGACCTTGCAGGTAAAATGTGCGATAACATTATGGACAGTGCATCGGGCTTCGGTGCAGAAATGCTTATCACCGCCTGCCCCCTTTGTCAGTATAATCTTACAAAAAATTCCAAGGCTACGGTTCCCGTTTATTATTTCACGGAGCTTTTGGCTGAAGCTCTTGGTGTGAAAGGGGAGGAAGAATAATGAGCAGCGCAAACAGCAAAACAGCGGCAGCAAAAATTGCTGAAATCAGCGGTACCAACCCTCTTAAATGTATGAAGTGCGGCAAGTGCTCCGCTTCCTGTCCCGCTTTTGAAAAGATGGATATCAAGCCCCATCAGTTTGTATCCTATGTTGTCAACGAAGATATTGACGCTCTTGCAAAGAGTGAGTCTCTCTGGTATTGCCTTTCCTGCTTTGCCTGTGTGGAAAGATGCCCCAGAGATGTAAAGCCCGGAAAGATTGTCGATGCGGCAAGACAGATGGTCGTAAGACAGAAGGGCGGAAATTATCTTTCAGCCAATGAAATCCCTGCACTTATTGACGATGATGTTCCTCAGCAGCTTTTAGTAAGTGCATTCAGAAAATTCAGGAGGTGAGCAAATGAACGGAATAGGCGTTTTCGTCTGTCATTGCGGCAGTAATATCGCAGCAACGGTAGACGTAAAAAAGGTTGTTGAAATGGCAAAGCTTGAGCCGGGCGTAGTACACGCTGAAGAATATCAGTATATGTGCTCCGAGGCCGGTCAGGAAAGAATTGCCAAGGCCATAAGAGAAAAAGGTCTTACGGGCGTTGTTGTCTGCTCCTGTTCACCCCGTATGCACGAAACCACCTTCAGAAAGTGTGCCGAAAAGGCAGGGCTCAACCCTTATATGGTTGAAATTGCCAACCTTCGTGAGCAGTGCTCCTGGGTACACAAGGATATAGTTGAAGGTACCGAAAAGGCGGTTATTCTTACCCGTGCAGCCATTGCAAAGGTAAGTCTCAATACTTCTCTCGTTGCCGGTGAAAGCGGCGTTACAAAAAGAGCTCTCGTTATCGGCGGCGGTATCGCCGGTATTCAGACAGCACTCGACATCGCAGATGCAGGCTATGAGGTAGACATCGTCGAAAAAACTCCCTCCATCGGCGGTAAGATGGCTCAGCTCGCTAAAACCTTCCCCACTCTCGACTGCTCCGCTTGTATCCTTACACCGAAAATGGTTGATGCGGCGGCTCACGAAAAGATTAATATCTATTCCTACAGTGAGGTTGAAAAGGTTTCGGGCTTTGTCGGTGATTTCACCGTTGACATCCGTAAAAAGGCAAGATATGTTGATATGAATAAATGTACGGGCTGCGGTGCCTGTATGGAAAAATGTCCGAGTAAAAAGGCTCTCAGCGAGTTCAACAGCGGACTCAGCACTCGTCCCGCAATCTATACGCCCTTTGCTCAGGCAATTCCCAATGTTCCCGTAATTGACCCCTCGCAGTGCCTTATGCTTAAAAACGGCAAATGCGGCCTTTGTGCAAGAGTTTGCCAGGCAGGCGCCATTGATTATAAGCAGGAGGATGAAATCGTTACCCGTAAGTACGGCGCAATTGTCGTTGCCACAGGCTTCGAGGTAATCAAGCTTGATAATTACGACGAATATGCCTACAGCCGGAGTAAGGATGTTATTACCTCTCTTGAGCTTGAAAGAATTATGAATGCGGCAGGTCCCACAAAGGGACATCTTGAGCGTCTTTCCGACGGTAAGGCTCCCAAAAATATCGTATTCATCCAGTGCGTAGGCTCCCGTTGTGCAGACAATAAGGGTAAGAGCTACTGCTCAAAAATCTGCTGTATGTACACAGCAAAGCACGCTATTCTCATCAGAGATAAATATCCCGATGTAAACGTAACTGTATTTTATATCGACGTCCGTACCCCGGGCAAAAACTTCGACGAATTTTACAGAAGAGCCGTTGAGGAATACGGCGTGAATTACGTCAAGGGTCAGGTTGGCAAGGTTACTCCCGAGCCGGATGGCAAGCTTACCGTTCACGGTGTTGACCTTCTCGACAACAAGCAGCTCAAGGTTGAGGCAGATATGGTTGTTCTCGCCGCTGCAATCGAGCCCTCTCCCGAGGTAAGAAGCATCGCAACAATGCTTACTGCAAGTATTGACACAAACAACTTCATCACCGAGGCTCATCCGAAGCTTCGTCCTGTTGAGTCACCCACAGCCGGTGTCTTCCTTTCAGGTGTTTGTCAGGGACCGAAGGATATTCCCGAAACCGTTTCCCAGGCAGGTGCCGCAGCGGTAAAGGTTATCGGACTTCTTGCCAAGGATAAGCTTCTCACCAATCCCTGCACAGCAAAGGCTGACGAGCTTCTCTGTAACGGCTGCAGCGCTTGTGCCAATGTTTGTCCCTACGGTGCAATCAGCTATGAAGACAAGCTTATCAATGACCACGGCATCAAGAAAACTCACAGAGTTGCCGTTGTCAACAGCGCTCTTTGTCAGGGCTGCGGTGCTTGTACCGTTGCCTGTCCCTCAGGTGTTATGGTCCTTCAGGGATTCTCAAACAGACAGATTATTGCGGAGGTGGATGCTATATGTCGATGAATACAGAATTCAAGCCGAAAATTGTTGCATTCTGCTGCAACTGGTGCTCCTATGCAGGCGCTGACCTTGCAGGAAGCAGCAGACTCAGCTATCCTGCCGATGTAAAAATTATCCGTGTACCCTGCTCATGCCGAGTAAATCCCATGTTTATTCTCAGAGCTTTTGAAAGAGGTGCAGACGGTGTTATCATCTGCGGTTGCCATCCCGGTGACTGCCACTACAGCACAGGTAA
>JAZUMO010000010.1:0-24589 GCA_045603665.1 Acutalibacteraceae bacterium | reverse complement strand
GCTGAGATTTGAAACACAAAATTTCAAAAAACTGTTCATATAAACATCAAAATTTTCCTGTTTACCGTTAAAGCTGTATCCTTTAACTACAGGCTCTTTGTTCTCTAAAAACAGCTCTCTTATTTCAAATATATCTAAAAGTTCCCCTTCTTCATCAGTGAACCAGCATCCAAAGGACGGGTCAAAGGAGCACCATTTATCTTCTTCGGATATGTAAACCAAGCAAGTGAAATGAGAGCCTGTGAATTCTGAGGATACCATAGCCACAGGGAACGCTTTTATGCCTACAGCTATAAGGCAATCTGCAAACGCTATTGCTCTGTAACGGCAGTTAATCGCATGCTTAAAGGACTTATCAAATGAATAGTCCAAAATATCAAAGGTGTCATCATCCAGCATTTTCATTTGCATACCGCTGTAATATGTATGCTCTGTAAGCCATTCAAGAAGCTGAACGGTTTTGTCAAAATCGCTGTCAGCAGTTGCTATCTCTGATAAATTATATTTTTCATTAAGCTGTATGTGGAAATCATAAGGTTGAATAATTTTATCAAGCTCTGTTTCTGCAAGCTCTGTTTTCTCCGACGCCATATCCTTAATGCATACAGGCTCTCTTAACAGTTCCTTTTCATAATCCATTTCAGAAACAAATTCAGAATATTTTTCACTACTGAATTGAACTATAATTCTATCAATTAAATCGAATCGTAGATTAACAAAAAATAGAATTATAACTATTAAACATATAATGATCGGGACTTTATATTTTTTCATTTTCCCACCCTCATCTCATTAAAACTTTATTATAAAATTATTATACCATACAGTTACAGCACAAATCAACCTGAATACATATCCTCGTGTGAAAACAAGGATTTTTTATCACAAAAATTTAAAACAAAGGAACACAAAAAATCATTATTCATTACCGCTTCATCGGGGTTATTGAAAATCCTGTTAAAGAGGAAAATATAGTCCTCGAAGCAAGGCAAGGCGTAGCCGTAGAATATCTCACGGCATAACAAAAAGAGCAGGATCAAAACCTGCTCGATACATAACTAATTATACTATATTTAACTATGAGGAAATATAAAAAAGAAAAGTGAGTATTCACTTGTGTTATGAATACTCACTATGGTCCGAGTGACAGGACTTGAACCTGCGGCCTCTTGACCCCCAGTCAAGCGCGCTACCAAGCTGCGCCACACCCGGATGTTGCTGTGCTCTCTTCACACAGCCTCATTATTATATCCATTCCGTGGCTTTATGTCAATAGTTTTTTGAAAAATATTTTATAAAAATTAAACTTTTTTTCTTGTTACTCTGTAATCGTCACCCAAAACGAACAGCACCGCCATAATTATCATCAGTGCTGAAAGCAAAACTGAACCCGAGGTTGTAGCTGACTGAGGTCTTGTTCCCACAGAAAAGGTTTCACTTGCAACAGGAAAGAGTTTTAGCAGCAGACCGCATATTACTGCTGAAAGACCGGAATTGATTATTCTTCCGACAAGAAAATATTTGTATTTTAAGCCCGACTCCCTGACTGCACTCATAACCTGAAGATGACCGCAGATGCCACTGAAGCCGATAACGGCTGAAACAATCGGAGCAGGATAGCTTTCTGACACCACAAGACATCCCCGTGTCATTTCCGTGAGACAGATAAGAAAGCTTTTCGCTCCTTCACTGCCAACAAAACCGTCGATAAATTCACTGACACAGGAAAAAGCCACTACCCATGAGCATACTGAAAGAATGGCTCTTGAGCTTTTAGCGACTGATTTTTCGATTATAGCTCCGCCCCTATGAGTGATAACATCTGAATCAGCATTACAGATTACAGTCTCATTATCATAAGTAAAAAAGCGGGACATGATCCCTATTATAAGAGAAGATAAAACAAGACTTGCATATATAATAAGACCTGTCTTTTCCGAGCCGAGCATAGTCGCACCTACAGCAGAAATCACAAAGGCAGGACCGGGATTAACGCAAAAACAGATAAGCCGTGCATACTGTCCCTTTGAAATGAGTCCCCTCTCATAAAGCTCAGAGGACATCCTTGCACCAATAGGTAGTCCGCCGATAAGAGAAAATATTATCACAGACAGCGCACCTGCAGGCAATCTGAACAAAAAGCGGCAAAGTCTTTCAAGAAAAGGTATTTTAAAATCTGCTGCTCTTGAGGAAATAAATATATCCGTGATTATCATAAAAGGATAAAGAGTCGGTATAAGACTATCAAAGCAGATGCTTATTCCCCTTTTTACCCCTTCGATTGAATAAGAGGGAAATTTCAGCAAAATAAAGGCTGCAGTAAAAACAATGAAGGAGCTGAAGATATATCTTAAAATAAATATGTAGGCTGAACTTATTTTTTCCTTAAGGGGTAATTTACTTAAAGCTTTCATGAAAACACCTCAATATATATCTATTCAATAATAATTTTTTTATTATATTCTTCATACCGTTCATCATAAATATTAATCAGACTATATGAAACGGTGTGATTTAAATGCTGAAAAAAGTGAAAAAACAGCTTGACAGTATATCTCCTCTTGAAACGTCGGAGCTGCTGACTCCCCATATTGACCTTTGCTCAAACAAGGAGCTTTTTGTTGAAGGATGTACGGGAATCATTGAATATAATTCTTCCCTTGTGCGGATTAACTGTAAAAGTCTTGTGCTGAAAATAATCGGTGATAACCTGACAATTAAATCCGATTCAGTGGAGCAGATAAGCGTTTCGGGCAACATCATCTCATTGGACTTTACGGGTGTGTGATATGAAATACGCAGTCGTTTTTCTAAGATACATCAAAGGCTATGTGAGTGTCTGTGCCTCGGGCGGCTTTCCCGAAAGATTTCTTAATCTTTGCCACTGCAGGAAAATCAATCTTTGGAACGTATGTCTCAAGGATAATATGCTCACCTTCTGTGTAAGCCGTAAAGACTTTCTTAAGCTTCGCCTAATTGCAAAAAAATCGGGAGTCAGTTTAAAAATAACAGGCAAAAGCGGACTCATTTACAAATACAGAAAGTACAATAAAAGAATCGGTCTTGTGACAGGTGTTTTGCTGTTTGCGGCAATACACCTTGTTTTAAGTATGTTTGTATGGTGCACCGATGTTGAGGGTAATAATAAAATAAGTAAAAGCGAAATTCTTACCGTCGCAGAGCATTACGGACTCAGAAGCGGCACAATGAAAAAAGGCTTCGACGAAATCCTCGCCGCACGTAAGATTGCCGCCGATTTCGACGGAAATGTTACCTGGCTTTCCATAAACATAAAGGGAAGTCTTGCTGTTATAGAGCTGAGAGAGGATAATCCGGTCATACCCGGAGCAGAAGATAAACCTCCCTGCAATATCGTTGCTGACTTCGACGGAGTCATACTTTCGGATGAAACCTTTTACGGAGACCGTATGGTCGAAAGTGGCACAGGCGTCAGAAAAGGAGATATGCTCATTAACGGAGCCATTATAAACGAGGATATGTCAACCACCTTTTACACTGCAAAGGGAAGGATGACAGCTCTGCACGAAAAGGAAATCGTTCTCTCGTCAAAGCTCGGAAAAAATACTGACAGCATTGAAATCGTTGATGAAGGCTGCTGCATTTCCGTTTTTGGCCTTGAGCTTCAGTTTCTAAGGATAAAGAAAGATGAAAGCCTCTTTCTTTTAAAAGAGAAGAAAACTCTTAATATCAACGGATATGATCTCCCCTTTTCCGTGGAAAAGATTCTTGTTTGCCGTAAAAATGAAGCCGTCTTTTGTAAAAACACAGAATATATTTCTGAGCTTGAAAAAATACAAAGCAGCATTTACGTCGGAAACAGAAATTCAACAGTTGTGTCCTGCGATGAAAAACTGTCACTTTCAAGAGGTAGATTAACCTTTGACGGGAAGTATACTTTAATTGATTTTATCGGTGAAGAAAAGCCTATTTTGTCCGTAAAATAAAAATAATTACACAAAATTTTCGGTAAAGCACTTCACTTTTTTGAAAATATGTGATAAAATTTTAAAGGATGTACAGATTTTTAGTTTAATTGAGGTGCAAAACTTGTTTGAGCAAACATTCAGCATAGAGCGTATGGAGCAGGCAGTAAGTCTTTTTGGCTCCTTTGACGAAAATATAAAGCTTATTGAAAATGAATTTTCCGTTGCAATCATTTCCCGCGGAAGCGACATAAAAATCCAGGGTGACGAGGAAAACGTCGACAAAGCCAAAAGAGTCATTAAAAATCTTCTTTTCCTTATCAACAAGGGCGAGGCCATCAACGAGCAGAACATCCGTTATGTTATTTCTATGGTTAAGGAAGGTAACGACGATAAGCTGACCTCCCTTTCCTCGGACTGTATCTGCATCAGCGCAAAAGGCAAGCCCATCAAGCCTAAAACCTTAGGCCAGAAAAAATATGTGGATGCCATCAAAAATAACACCATCGTCATCGGTGTCGGCCCCGCAGGTACAGGTAAAACCTATCTTGCCGTTGCTCTTGCAGTAAGCGCCTTCAGAGCAAAAGAGGTCAACCGCATCATACTCACCCGCCCCGCTGTTGAGGCAGGCGAAAAATTAGGTTTTCTTCCCGGTGATCTTCAATCAAAGGTTGATCCTTATCTCCGCCCCCTTTACGATGCCCTTTTTGATATGCTCGGCCCTGAAAACTTCCAGAAGTATCAGGAAAGAGGAAATATTGAGGTTGCACCCCTCGCCTATATGCGAGGAAGAACCCTTGATGACAGCTTTATTATTCTTGATGAAGCCCAGAATACCACTCCCGAGCAAATGAAAATGTTTCTCACCCGTCTCGGCTTCGGCTCAAAAATCGTGGTTACAGGTGACATTACACAGATTGACCTTCCCGACGGAAAAAGGTCAGGTCTGGTTGATGTGATAAAAATACTGAAAAACATAGACGATATCGAAACCATACGCTTTTCGGAAAAAGATGTTGTAAGACATAAGCTTGTTCAGGACATTATCAAAGCTTACACAAAATATGAGGAGAGTAGAAAAAAATGAAAGACAAAATCAAGGTAATCATTACCAACGCTCAGAATACTGTCCGTATTCCTACCGGTGTACGTATGCTTATACGCCGCTGCTGTAATGCTGTACTTGTTGGTGAAAGCTTCAAGGGCTCAGCCGAAATCAGCGTTACCATCGTTGACGACGAAGCAATCCATGAGCTCAATCTCAAGCACAGAGGCATTGACAGAGCTACCGATGTTCTCTCCTTCCCTCTCGGTGTTGACGGTGTTTATGACATAAATAACGATACGGGAGCAAGAATGCTCGGCGACATCGTTATTTCAATCGAGCACGCCTATAAGCAGGCTGACCTTTACGGCCACAGCCTCGACAGAGAAATTGCCTTCTTAACTGTTCACTCCATGCTTCACCTTTTGGGCTATGACCACGAGCCGGGCGGTCTTGAGCTTGTACGTATGAGAGAAAAGGAAGAGGCTGTTCTCACTCAATTAGGACTCGTAAGAAACGGAAGCTATTACACTACAGAAAACTAATGCTATGGAATTCAGTAAATTTTTAAAAAGCTTCACCTATGCCTTCAACGGTGTGAAGCATTGTTTAAAAACCGAGAGAAATCTCAGATTTCATCTTACATTTCTCACATATATGTTTGCCATCCTCGTTTCTACGGACTGGTTTGTTCTTACACGCAGTGATTATGCCGCACTGATAGTCTCTTCAGCTTTGGTTGTTACCGCCGAGGTTATCAACACAGCAGTGGAAAATGCGGTAAATCTTGCTTCCGAGGAGCATTCGGAATACGGCAGAATAGCCAAGGATGCTGCCGCAGGCGCTGTTCTTGTCGCCGCAATATTTGCGATAATTACAGGCTTTGTAATTATGTTTCAGATTGACGCTTTCAAGGCTATGTATGCCTATTTCGTAAGCAATCCCCTTATGTTTTTACTTCTCCTTTTAAGCCTTATACCGGCTGTATTAATTATATTTATGGGCAATCCCTTCTCTAAAGGTAAAAAGAAATGAATGAAATTTTTTCACGTACAGAAATGTTAATAGGAAAGGACGCTCTTTCCCGACTTAAAGACTGCCGTGTGGCAGTCTTTGGTATTGGCGGAGTCGGTGGCTATGTTGCCGAGGCTTTAGCACGTTCCGGTGTCGGAGCATTAGATCTTTTCGATAACGATACTGTCTCTCCTTCAAACATCAACCGACAGATTCTCGCTCTCCATTCCACTGTCGGCAAAATGAAAACGGCTGTTGCTCGTGAAAGACTTACTGATATAAATCCGGAAATAAAAATAAAAGAGCATAATCTCTTCGTTCTCCCCTCGAATATCGACGAAATCGACTTTTCGGTTTACGATTATGTCATCGATGCCATCGATACTGTTTCAGGCAAGATAGCCATTATCGAAAAAGCCTCAAAAGAAAAAATACCCGTAATTTCATCCATGGGTACGGGGAACAAAACTGATCCCACCCGTTTTCAGATTACGGATATTTATAAAACCTCTGTCTGTCCTCTGGCAAGAGTTATGCGGTATGAAATGAAAAAAAGAGGAATAAAGAAGCTGAAGGTGCTTTTTTCCCCCGAAGAGCCTAAAAGGTCCTCCCCTTCTGCTGACGGAAGAAAGCCTGTCCCTGCAAGCATCTCCTTCGTACCGCCCGTAGCCGGACTTATTATAGCCGGTGAGGTAATTAAAGACCTAATAAACCCTCAATCATAATTTTACAGATAACAGTAAAAGCTTCATAACAATAACATATAATCTATGTTAAAAAACAACAGGGAGTTTAAGATGAAAAAAGCAACAGGAATATTCCTATCAGTTTTATTGCTTCCGTTCATTTTCAGTGTTGCAGTTATGTTTGTAAATGATGTTGTAGCAAACAAAACCGAAAAAGAGCTTTCAGCTTTTCCTCTTCCCGAAAAAACACAGTTAGCTGAATCGAATTCAGTAGCAGGCAAGCTTTACGGCAACGGTAACGGCATGCAATACATTGGTCAGCTGCTTGTTACAACAGAACTTACAGAGAAAGAATTATATGCTCATTACTCTGCAATTGATGAATGGATTGCAATCAAAAAGCAGGATAGTCCTGTTATCAGTGAATATTTTCCAAAACAAGTGTTTAAAAACTTTGATAGTTCAAAAAACAATTATATGGTTGAATTGGTCCGATATAATCCCGGTACATACGACAGCTATTTATCTGAAAATTTCTTTTGGAAATTGCTCGATTCCGATATAAGAGGCCACTGATAATATTAACGAAAGTACCCGCCAAATCGACGGGTACTGTTTTTTTATCAATGTATATTTGGCGGAATACACTTTCCTCGTTTATGAAAAATATCCCGCAATTTCGCATTCCGAATTATTAAAGATATTTCTGACTCTCTGCCACTGCCATTTTGTCGCAGCGTTCATTTTCGGGGTGGCCGTCGTGACCTCTCACCCATTCGATGGTGACCTCATGCTTTGCAATAAGAGTAAGAAGCTCATCCCATAACTCGGGATTGAGAGCAGGCTTTCTGTCCTTCTTTCTCCAGCCGTTTTTCTTCCAGGATTCTGCCCAGCCGAGATTTATTCCGTTGGCGACATATTGCGAATCGGTAACCACCTTAACTCTGCAAGGCTCCTTAAGGGCCTTTAAGCCTTCGATTACAGCTGTTAGCTCCATACGGTTATTGGTAGTCTCTGCGGCACCGCCCGACATTTCTCTTTCCTTACCCTTATAAACGAGGATTGTGCCCCATCCGCCCGCACCGGGATTTCCCGAACAGGCTCCGTCAGTATATATTGTAACTTCTTTCATAATCATCTGCTCCTTGATTTATCCTGATGATTTTATCATAAATTCCTCTTTAAAGCAAGTAAATAAAGAATATCGGTTGAAATATTTTCTCTTTTATGATAGAATGAATTCAAGTTTAAATAGCAGGTGAAAAAATGAAGCAGAAAATGTTAAGCAAAAAGAAATATTCAGCACAGTGCTCCAACTGTCTTTACGGCAGAAGCCCCAAGGACAGAACTGTCGTGCTTTGCAGTAAAAAAGGCCCCGTCGAAGGTAATTCCACCTGTCGGCATTACAAATATGACCCTCTTAAAAGAGTGCCTAACAAGGTCGTAATCAGCGGTGACTTTAAAAAAGAAGATTTTGAAATATAATGTACTTTGACGGAAGGCTTATCTTCCGTCATTTTTTATATCTGAATTTAATCTGATGACGGAAAAGAAGAGTTTTCATAGCTTCCTTATTAAAGGGTATAAGCGGATAAAGATAGGTATAACCGCTGATTGTCTTTGTAAAGGAAATAACGAGCAAAACCGTAACAAGACCTGCCGCAAAGCCCCAGATTTTAAAAAGAGCTGTAAGAATCAGTATAAGAGTACGGGAAATTTTTATCGCATAGCCTAATTCGTAGCTTGGCTGGGTAAAATTGGATATCGCAACAAAGGCCATAAACAGAACAACCTCAGCCACAAACCAGCCTGACCTGACGGCGAATTCACCAAGAACAAGAGCACCGACAACACTGAAGGAGCTGCTGAGTGCACTGGGTGTGTTTACCGAGGCAAGACGCAGAGTATCAATAACAAATTCAACTATAAGCAGCTGTATAATTATCGGCACAGAGTTTTTTTCTTCTATAAGCATAAATTTAAGTGCCTCGGGCAGTATTTCCTCGTACTGTATAAGCAGATACCATATAGGAATAAAAACCATCGAAAGGCTGAAAACAATGCCCCTGATAAAACGGAGAAGAGAGCCGATAACGGGTGCAAAGTAAAAATCATTGATATCCTGGATAAAATCAAAAATGCCCGTTGGAAAAATCATAGCCGTCGGTGAGCCGTCAGTTAAAATTATTATGTTCCCGTCATAAATACAGGCGGCGGCCGCATCAGGTCTTTCAGTATATCTTACCTTCGGAAAAGGATTCCAGACCTGAGAGGGCAAAAGACATTCACGCAGACTTTCGTGACTCATAGGCAGACTTTTGACGTCAATGCTTTCAAGCTTTTTGGTTATAATATCAAGCTGCTTTTTGTCAACAACATCCTCAAGATAACAAAGGGTAATATCTGTTTTTGACTCTGTGCCAACCTGATATGATTTGATTGTCAGATTGGTATTTCTTATTTTACGGCGGATGAGAGCCGTATTGAAAATTATCGTTTCAACAAAGCCCTCGTGAGAGCCTCGCAGAACCTTATCCGATTCAGGCTCTTCAACGGTACGGGCGGGATAGGTTCTCGAATCAATAATAATTGCCTTCTTAAACCCTTCGACTATCATACCCACCGCCCCCGAAAGGACAAAGGTAATAAATTTGTCAAGATTATCAACAACTGCCGACTCGATATACGTTATATAGCTGTCAACAAATTTTTCCGCTGTGTTTGCCTTTTGCAGCTCCTTATCCGTCAGCCTTGTAAAATATTCAAAGTTTTTTTCGAGCATTTCATCCTTAAGAAAACCGTCAAGGCAAAAGAGAGAGGCTTCTCTGTCACCGACTCTTATTTTTTTAAGAATGATATCGTAGCTTTCACCGAAGCGCAGCTTATTGCTTATCATTTTTACATTATCCTTATAGGACTTATCGAAATCACTCATATAATCACCGATAATATTATTACCGGAAAAAATATGAATATGAAAAATAGTCCGTGGATTTTCCAACGGACTATTTAAATCTCTTTATATTTATATGTATTCTGCCCTTTTTGCTTTCACCGATGATTTTCTCGAGAACAACCTTTCCCCTGCCTCTGAGAACGATTTTATCCCCTTCCTTAAGGATATAATCGTTTTTTGTTATCTGAAGTGAATTGACAAAGACAATTCCCGAGGTTATTGCAAGAGAGGAGTTAGTGCGGGAAAGATTGAATGCAGAAGAAACCACGCTGTCAAGCCTTAAGGACGCGACGGAGACAAAGACAGTTTCTGTCTCGCCCTCATCGTAAACAAAGTCACTTAAAGGACAAACCTCGCCTTTTACCGTTCCCCTGCCGACCTTTGTAAGATTTTCGCAGATATAACGGCAGACACTCTTAAGAGCGAAAATAAAGGTACAGTCATCTCTGACGATAATATCACCGACAGTTTCTCTTTTTATTCCGAGCCCCATAAGTGAGCCGAGATAATCACGATGGGAAAGGGAGGAAAATCTGTCCTTGCTTATCTTTATAAGAGAAAAGGGACAGTCGTCAGGGTTTTCAGAGAAATATTCACCAATATCCTCAACACCGAAAATTGACGGCACAAAAACGGCAACCGTTCTTTCAGCTTCAGAAAATCCGCCGTAATAAAAGGTGCGTATGTCGGAATTATACTCCCTTTCAATTGACGAAGCGATGCTTCTTTCATCGGACGAAAGAAAAAAGGTCGAGGTTATCATAAAGCTGTCAAGCGCCCTTTTCTTGCTGTCAAGACAGCGGGAAATGAGTAAATCCTTTTCTTCCATAGTTAAATACTCTGTGACTGCTGAAGCATCATATCCTTGATTTTCATAAGCCTTGTTGTGTTGCTCCGGTCATTTTCGTCAAGCTTCATAGTGATGAATTTAATTGTGTCCTCATAGTCAGGAATCATAACATATTCCAGAGCATTTACTCTTCGTCTTGTCTTTTCAATTTCCGAGGAAAGAAGCTGACAGGTCTTTTCAACCTCGGCAAGACGAAGCATATCAGGCATAATTTCCGAAAGGATTTTTACGCCGTCATCAAGGTCGCCCGAGGTAAAGGCAAGTCCGTAGGAATAAACCTCACCCTTATCGGCGAATTTATATTCGGGAACAAAGGCGGGAGTTTTCACGCTCATAATATTTTTTTCCTTAACATCAAGGCTCATTCTCTGAGACGGCATCATAAGCGAAACGGCAAGGCTTTCCTCGTTCATTGAGGCTGTTGCCATAGAAAAATGGCGGTTAGCCTGTGAAACAGCCTTTTCAACCTTTTCACGGAGTCTTTTATTTTCCTTGACAAGTTCAAGAAATTGCCTCATAAGCTCGTCACGCTTATCCTTTAAAAGCTTGTGGCCTCTTCTGGCAGTAACAAGCTTTCTTTTTAAATTTGTAAGCTCCATACGGGTAGGATTAACGTTAATTACTGCCATAATAACACCTGCCTTTTATCCGTAATATTCATCAAGGAATTTATCCGAAATTCTCTTAAGCTCGCTTCTCGGTAAAATTTTAAGAAGCTCCCAGCCGATATTGAGTGTCTCTTCAATTGAACGGTTGGTTTGAGTACCCTGAGAAACATAAACCTTTTCAAATTCATCGGCAAACTTAGCGTAAAGCTTATCAATATCAGTAAGTGCCGCTTCACCTAAAATAACCATAAGCTCCTTGCAGTCCTTACCTCTGGCATAGGCTGAGAAAAGCTGATTCATTGTGTCTCTGTGGTCCTCTCTTGTCTTGCCTTCGCCGATACCCTTATCCTTGAGTCGGGAAAGAGACGGAAGAACATCAATAGGAGGAGTTATACCCTTACGGTAAAGAGTTCGGGAAAGAATAATCTGACCCTCGGTGATATATCCCGTAAGGTCGGGAATGGGATGAGTTTTGTCATCCTCGGGCATTGTAAGAATGGGAATGAGAGTGATTGAACCCTCACAGCCGTTTTTACGGCCTGCTCTCTCATAAATTGAAGCAAGATCAGTATACATATATCCCGGATAGCCACGTCTGCCCGGCACCTCCTTACGTGCGGCAGAAACCTCACGCAGTGCGTCAGCATAATTGGTGATATCCGTCATAATAACAAGAACGTGCATACCCTTGTCAAAGGCAAGATATTCCGCAGCCGTAAGAGCCATTTTAGGTGTGGCAATTCTTTCGATTGCAGGGTCATTAGCAAGATTGGTGAACATAACCGTTCTGTCAATTGCACCCGTTTCTCTGAAGGATCGGATAAAGTAATCCGACTCCTCAAAGGTGATACCCATAGCCGCAAAAACAACGGCAAACTTATCATCGGAGGAAAGCACCTTTGCCTGTCTTGCAATCTGGGCAGCAAGCTCTGCGTGAGGAAGACCTGAGGCAGAGAAAATCGGAAGCTTTTGTCCTCTTACGAGGGTGTTGAGTCCGTCAATAGCGGAAACACCCGTCTGGATAAACTCTTCGGGATATTTTCGTGCGGCAGGATTGATGGGTGTGCCGTTGACATCGAGTCTTTTGTCGGGAATGATTGAGGGGCCGCCGTCAGCAGGTCTGCCCAGGCCGTCAAAAACTCTGCCGAGCATATCCTCGGAAACGGCAAGCTCCATCTGTTTGCCTAAAAATTTTACCTTACTGTTTGAAAGGTTGATTCCGACAGAGGATTCAAAAAGCTGAACGAGAATATCTGTGCCGTTGATTTCAAGAATACGGCAACGCTTTCTTTCTCCGCTTTGAAGCTCAATTTCACCAAGCTCGTTATAGGATACCCCCGTAACGCCCTTGACGAGCATAAGAGGACCCGCTACCTCGCTTATGGTTCTGTATTCCTTTGGCATGGCTCAGTCCTCCTTTTCCTCTTCACCGCCGAGTTCTTCATTGAGAAGGGCGATGATGTTATCGTATTCCTCTTTGATTTCTTCCTCTTTGACATATTTCATTCGACCGATTTTTTCTCTGACCTTAAGAGAAGAAACAAAGAGTATATCTGCACCCTTTTCAAGTGCATCAAGACATTTTTCGTAATATTCACAAACCACCTTCATCATAAGATACTGTTTGGCAGATGAGGTATAGGTGTCAACCTCATGGAAGGCCGCCTGATGAAGAAAGTCCTCTCTTATGGAGCGTGCAGCTTCAATTTTAAGTCTGTCCGTAGCGGAAAGAGCATCAATACCGACGAGCTTCACCATTTCTTCAAGCTCGTTTTCCTCGGAAAGAAGACGCATAACCTTTTCACGAAGGCTGTTCCATTCCTCGGAAACATTATCCTTGAACCAATCGGAAAGTGCGTTTGTATAAAGTGAATAACTTGTAAGCCAGTTAATTGCAGGGAAATGACGCTTATAGGCAAGAGCAGAATCAAGCCCCCAGAAAACCTTTACGATTCTTAAGGTTGCCTGGCTGACGGGCTCGGAAATGTCACCGCCTGCAGGAGAAACGGCACCGATAACGGAAAGAGTACCCTCTCTCGGCGCTTTACCGATAGATTCAACTCTGCCCGCTCTTTCATAAAATTGAGCAAGACGGCTTCCGAGATAAGCGGGATAGCCTTCCTCACCGGGCATCTCCTCTAGTCTGCCCGACATTTCACGAAGTGCTTCTGCCCAACGGGAGGTAGAGTCAGCCATAAGAGCCACGCTGTAGCCCATATCACGGAAATATTCAGCGATTGTTATACCCGTATAAATCGAAGCCTCACGGGCAGCAACAGGCATATCGGAGGTATTTGCAATAAGCACTGTTCTTTCCATCAATGATTTACCCGTACGGGGGTCAATAAGCTCGGGGAATTCATTGAGAACGTCGGTCATTTCGTTTCCTCGTTCACCGCAGCCGATATAAACAACTATATCCGCATCCGCCCACTTTGCAATCTGATGCTGAGTAACGGTTTTACCGCTGCCGAAGGGGCCGGGAATGGCCGCAACACCACCCTTTGCTATCGGGAAAAGAGAGTCAATAACTCTTTGTCCCGTTATAAGCGGCTCTTTGGGAGAGAGCTTTTTTGAATAGGGTCTGCCCTTTCGCACGGGCCATTTCTGCATAATTCCGATGCCGTGCTCCTGACCCTTTTCGTCAAGAACAATGGCAACAACATCCTCAACCGTGCAGGTGCCGCCCGTAATTTCCTTTATAATACCGCCCTTATCGGGAGGAAGCATAATTTTATGGCAGACAACATCAGTTTCCTGAACGGTACCGATTATATCGCCACCGTAAACTCTTTCACCAATACTGACGGCAGGTTCAAAGACCCACTGCTTCTCTCGGTCAAGTGAGGGCACCTCAATGCCTCGGGGAAGATTTGTTCCGCAAAGCTTAACAATTTCCCTGAGAGGTCTTTGGATACCGTCAAAAATGCTGCCGATAAGACCGGGACCGAGCTCAACGCTGAGAGGCTCACCCGTGGAAACAACCTTTTCACCCTGTCCGAGTCCTGAGGTTTCCTCATAAACCTGGATAGAAGCATCGTCACCGTGCATTTCAATAACCTCACCGATAAGGTTGAGGTCACTTACCTTTACAACGTCAAACATATTTGTATCCTTCATTCCCGAAGCCACAACAAGGGGGCCCGAGATTTTTCTGATTGTTCCGTAGTTCATTTTTTCACCTACTAATCAAGTATTAAAGAGCCTACTGCCCTTTCAACGGTTTTACCGATATTTTCCATAGCCTTACCCGTATTACCTCTTACACCCGGAATAAGTATTACGGCAGGTGTAACGGAAGAGTCGTAGCGTGCGATTTCTTCCTTTAAAATTTCAGCGTAATATTCAGTAATGTAAATAATTCCGTAATCCTCATTTACAAGACGGCTGAACTGCTTTTGAGCATCCTCTTCACCGTAAACGGGAACCGTTTCAACACCGAGGCAGGCAAAGCCGCATATACTTTCTTTATCGCCTAAAACTGCAATCTTATACATAATTAAGCCTTACCCTTTCCTTGATTTCCTCAGCGGGTAAGCCCGACTGAATTGCTGTGAGAATTATATTTACACTTTTGATTTCATTTTGCTTTGCATAATAAAAAGCACAGACGGGGTCAAAGCCGAAGGCAGTATATTTTGCCTCGGAAACCGTTTCAATAATTTTATCGTCACACCATTTTTCAAACTTTGCACTGCTTTCGGTATAAAGTCTTACACCTTCGCCGTATTTGCCGGACAAAAGATAGTCGTAAAGCTCATCTTTTTCACCGAGAGCAAGACCGATAAGAGTATCTCTGTCAAGTTTAAAGCAATTACCTATCGCCTCTTCGGCAAAGTCACGTCCCTTACCGAGAGCATTGATTCTCAAAGCAATTTTAATATTCGCTGTGTCGCATAAAAATCCACACACATCATTGGCAAGACCGGATTTTTTCGCTGTGGCATATTCGCAAAGACAGTCGATGGCTCCCCTGTCAATAATGATTTCGGCGCTTTGTCCGTTTTCCGTAAGGCAGGCCATCTTATAAGCCTTTTCGGCACTGTCGGCACCACGCATAATGAGAGAGCCGTAATCGTGAAGCTTTACCTTTTCAGTAAGAAGGGAAAGGTCAACCGACGAGGGATAAAGATAATAATCCGTCGGCTCAGCACCCGAAAAGCTGCATTTGACGGCAGTTTTTATATTAAAGAAATCATTGAGCACACAAAAGATATCAAGCTCTTTTTTATCCGGTACGCTTTCACAAAGAAGCTCCCATAACTGCTTATTCTTAAGACTTATAATATCCTTTATTTTCCCCTTTTCTTCAATAAAGCCTGCCTCAATAAGGCTGTTGAGAGCATTTTCAGTGCCTGTGCTTTCACAAAGCTTCATCAGAAAATCCCTTTTAAGCATATAAGCTTCATTGGCGCGGAGTCTTGCCACACAGTAAGCATAATCAAGATTTTTCATATAACCTCCGCTGCTCAGCTGAACAGCTCTTTGCCGAGCATATCCTTAAGAGCATCCATGTTTTCATCAAAAACAGCCTTAAGGGTACAGTTCACACTTATGTCACCGTAATCAAGGATAAAGCCGTTTTCTATGTCAATAGCTTTTTTGCTGATTGTTACGGCGGATGTTTCAAAAACGGCACTGTTAAGCTTTTCCTCAAAGCCTTCGGGAAGCCTTGAAAGGTCATAGCCGTTCATAAGCATAGTACATTCGCCCGGCTGTATGTTCTTTTTCAAGAGAGAGAAAATCATATCAAAATATTCTTCATCACTGAACTTGTCAATCTGAAGGTAGGCGGCAGAAATAATATCGTTGAGAATAGCATTTCTGATTTCGAGATAACGGTTACGGGTAATGGATTCGGCTGTGCTTTTGGAAACAGCATTCTTTTTGTCAGCTTCTCTCTGTGCCGCCTCAACTATTTCAGCGGCTCTGCGGTTACCCTCTTCTCTTGCCTCAGCAATCATCTTTTTGATTTTAAGATTAGTTTCAGCGATAATCTTTTCGCAGTTTTCACGGGACTGCTCTTCGATTTTCTCTTTGATTTTTTCAAGCCCTGTCATAAAAAGTATCTCCTTTCAGAATAGTCAGATTAAAAATCAGACTGAAATTCTGAAAACGGCGATAAAGGAAATGAGAAGAGCGAGAACAGCATATGTTTCAACCATAGCTGAAAGAATCATTGCCTTTGAGGTCTGATCTGACTGCTTTGCAATCATAGATACACCTGAGGCTGCAACCTTGCCCTGATAAATTGCTGAAAAATAACCTGCAATGGCGATGGGAAGTGCAGCGGCAAAGAAGTAAAGACCCTGAGCCCAGGTAAGAGCAACGGGGCTTCCGCTGAGAAGACCGGTTTTGATAAAAATGAGAAGTGCCACAAGGAAGCCGTAAAGGCCCTGTGTACCGGGAAGAATCTGAAGAATAAGAACACGGCCGAAGGAATCAGGCTTTTCCGTGAGAAGACCTGCACCTGCCTGACCGACAAGACCGACACCCTTTGCAGATCCTACGCCCGCAAAGCCTGCAGCGAAGGCTGCACCTAAAACAGCAAGAACTATACCAAGATTTTCCATATTAATTATCCTCCTTGATTGTAAAGAATTTTGAATTGATTTTAAAAGGTGTGAATGCTCTGCCCTGACCTTCATAAAACTTTGAGAAAAACTCAACATACTGAAGTCGGTTGGTATGAACATAAGTGCCTATTAAGTTAATAGCAATATTGACGGTGTGTCCGAAAATAAAGACGATAATGAAAAGAAAGATATTTCCGAACATCGCACCTAAAAGATTGACAACATTAGCGATTACGCCCGTTACAAGACCTAAGGCTAAAAGTCTCGAATAGGAAAGCAGGTCACCGAGATAACCTGAAGCGGCATTGTAAAGTCCGAAAAGACCTGAGCCGAGCTTGCCGACGATGTTTTTACTGCTTCGTCCGGCTGTAAGAACAATAAGAACAGCTCCGACACCGAGAAGAGGCCCTCCGAGAGACTTTATCTTTTCATCAATTTCGAAAAGGAAGCCGCTTGCAAAAATAGCAAAGCCGATAAGAAAAATACTCGTCGGAATAACATCAAAAACAGCCGAGGTGTAATTCTTTTCTTTGATAAGAATATAAAATCTTAAGAAAAGACCGGCCAAAAGATGTATCACACCGAAAATGAAGCACCACATAAGAAGCTCCATGCTGTTATTCATCGGCTCAAGCCAGATTGCCAGTTTCGGCGGATTTTCAAAGCCGAGAAAGGCCGTACATACTGTCGGTATCATATCACCGAACCATCCGCCGAAAAGAGCGCCCCATATAACGGTGGAAATACCGCAATAGAGAACCGCATCGGCTGTCTTTTTCATATTCCCTCTGACCTTGAATTTTTTCTTTGCAATTAGAGAAAAGATTACCATCAGAAGTCCGTAGCCCGCATCGGAAAGCATAAGTCCGAAAAAGGCATAGTAGAAAAAGGACATAACCGGGTTGGGGTCGATATCTTTGTTTGACGGCGGCGAATACATATTTGTAATGGATTCAACACCCGCCGCAAAGCTTTTGTTTTCAATAAGCACGGGCACATCGTCGTTTTCGTAGTCAGGCTCCGAAAGCTCCATTTGTGCGGTGAACTGCCTTTCGATTTCAAATTTGATTTCGTCGGCAGACCTTTCGGGAATGTAGCCCTTAACAAAGAATACATTTTCTGTCGTGGCGGCATTTTCCACGGCAAAGTATTTGTCAGCCTGAGCCAGAAAAAAATCGCTGAGGAACCGTATATCCCTGTAATCATCCTTGAATTCCTTTATTTTTTCCGTCACGGAGGCAATCTCGGACTTAAGAGAGATAATCTCCTGCTTAAGGTCCTCCGTTGCCTTTACGGGAAGCTTCGGCGCAATCTTGTCAGGAATGACGAAGCCGTTATTTTTAAGAATTTCAAGAAGTCTTTCACCGCTTGACCGGTGACACATTATTACGGCGCAGGTAAGCATTTTCCGCTGTGATACAATCTCAACGGCAACATCCTCAGGATAATCCTCCGAGGCACTGATGAGAGAAAGCACTTCCTCTTTTGTAAGCTTCTGTGGGAAGCAGCCGATAAAAATGCTTGTGGTCAGAGTTCTTTTTGAAGCCATCGGAATATCAAGAGTCAGCCAGGGCTCATAGTATTCAATAAGAGCCTCCTTTTCGGCCACCTGTTCACTCAGGCTTTTAATTTTTTCTTCAAGAGAAATAATCTCATTACAGGTATCAAGAAGCTTGTCTGCACGGTCAGAAATAAGTCTGTATTCGCTGTAGTCAATTTCGGTAATATCGCTGAAGGCTTCGACAAAGGACTTCTTCAGCTCACAGTGCTTTTCGAGAATACCGTAGCCTTCAACAGCCTTTTTATGCTTTTTCATATAATGGCCGACGATATAATCTGTCCGGTACTTGGTAAGATTTTCTTCCTCAGCATTTTCAAGCTCCGTTACACCGCTTTTTTGCAGAAATTCAACGAGCTTTTTGCTTTCGTCAAGAAGAGATATCAGTTCAAAATGAACAAGCTTGATTTTTGCCAAAACAACACCTCCCTTTTATAAGAATAAATCAGTTTTTTAACCGAGAAGCTCATCGAAAATCATTCCGATAGCTTTTTCATATAATTTTTCTGTATCTGCAATCGACTTTCTTTCACGAAGCTCTGCAAGTTTTTCTGCCTGCTTGATTGCTCCGACTGAAGAATACTCAGCATCACTTAAAATGATGTTAGCCTCCCTTTCAGCCTGTTCGATTGCAGTTTTTATAATGATGTCAGCCTGAATCTTTGCATCACTGAGCATCTTTTCAGCCTTTTTGTGTGCTGCAGCTTCCATTTCTCTGCCTGCACTTTCGGCGGCAAGGACAGTTTTTATCATATCAGCAGCCATTCAGTAAAGCACCTCCGTAATTTTCCGCAAGGAGAAAAATGTTATTTATCATAAGAGTTGTGCTTTCAGCGTCCGAATCACTTATTCTCATAACAACGGAAGCTATGAGAAGCAAAAGAAGCACAAGAGCAACCGCCGCAATTATAATCATCTTTTTTATCGCCTTGGTGTCGCCTGTCTTTTTCTTTTTGATTTCGGGAAGCTGTGCATATCTCACGGTCTTCTTTTTCTTTTGAGGAGCATCGCTTTTATATATAGGCGATATTTCGGGAATTGTTATTTCCTCCTTGAGAGAGAGTACCGGTGTAACCTCCTCAAAGGAAGTTTCCGTTTGCTCAACCTCGGGGATAATCACTGTTTCAACGGTTTCCTCGTCGGGCATTTCTGCAACGGAATAAACCTCATCGTAAACAGCTTCCTCAAAGGGCTTGTTTTCCAGCGCATTCTTAAGGTCGGAAAGCATCTGGTTAGGGGTGAAATATCTTTCGTTGATATTGTATGCGCAGGCCTTACGGATAATCTTCCACAAATCATCACTTGCAAAAGCAGGGCGGGTAAATTCATTGCCGCTGACTCTCATCTGTGTAGCGGTATTGTAGGAATTGATTGTGATATTCTGAGGATACGGCTCCATAAAGGGCAGACGGTTACGGTTAGTGAGCATATAAAGAATAAGACCGAGAGAATAGGTATCAATTGTGCAGTTTATATGCCCAGTACGGATAACCTCAGGTGCCATAAAGTACTGAGTTCTTTTATAGGCAATCGATGTTTTTGCCGGCTCAAGATGGCTGAAGGTGCCGAAATCGCCGAGCTTACATCTGCCCGAACGGTCAAAAAGAATGTTTTCGGGCTTAAGATTGGGATAGGTATAGTTGAAGGATCTGCACTTGATGAGTGAGTTGCAGATATTAATGCCGAGACGGATTGTTTCGTCAAGAGTAAAGGATAATTCCTTAAGAATATCAGCCAGGGAACGGCACTCCTCAAGCTTTATGAGAATAAGCTTACCCTTGCCGTCACTCGCCTTACGAAGCTCAACATCCTCATAATTGACAAAGTATTTTCCCCCATCGGATTTCTTTACGGACTTTATATTTTTTTTGATGCTTCTGATTATCTTTTCATAATCGTCATCATCCTCTTCAAGACTTGCCTCTTCACTCAAGTCAAAAACCTTTCTTTCGTTTCTGTTTTCACCGAGTCTTATTATTTTAAGAATGGAGGTTTCCTTTGTACCGTCAAATTTTTCACGGTAAATACTGAAAACCTTGCCGTCAGTACCTGTACCAAGCTGCTTGTCGGTATACCATTCACCGAAAACCGGATTCAATGAATTTGACATAGTAATTCTCCTTTATATATTAAACTTCCCTGATATATTCAAAATAAGATACAATTAGCCATAATATATCTTTTACATTATAGCACAAAGCTTATTCAATTCCAACAGTATTTTCAAATAATTTATAGAAAATCGGAAAGATTTGGAAATCTTTAAGGTTGACAAGAAGGATTTTTTTTGTTAATATGTTGTAGTTGCAAAATTAATATACGGAGAGTTGTCCGAGTGGTCGAAGGTGCAGCACTCGAAATGCTGTGTGGGGAAACTCACCTAGGGTTCGAATCCCTAACTCTCCGCCAAACGAAAATCCGTTCACGCAAGTGGGCGGATTTTTGTTTGTATTGTTCATTTTTCATTCTTAATTATTTATTTCTGAAAGAACGGATTTTCGAATGAATAATGAAGCCGCTTCGCTGATGAATAATTAATAATGAACAATGTTGGGCGGGACACCCGCACCCGATTGTAATTAAGCATATAGTATGATATAATTATTTTGGTAATATGTATATGCATAATATGTAGAATGGTAGTGATAAAGATTGTTAGAATTTTTTAAAAGTAACAATAAATCAATTTTCAGTGATGTTGAATATAATGTAGAGTTTCCTCCTATGGGTGTTGATTATGATTCCTGGAATAATAAAACGGCAAAAGAATATTTTGAATGGTATATGTCTCAGATACCGTTGAGAACGGTATATCTTTGTAACAGAGTTTCCCGTGATTTAAAAATTGACACATCTTTATTGGATTTTTCTCCCGAATCACTGAATATTATCTGGGAGTGGTATTTGAAAACAGCAATAATCAAAAAGCGTGATACAAAAGAAACAGAAAAACAAAAAGAAACAGAATTGTACCGGTTTGTCGGTGAATCAAGTATAAATTATGAAGAATTGTCACTAAATTCTTTACTTATTCAAAGAGATATAGGTATGTATCTCGCTGAGGTTTTTCTCTCAGAATGCAAAGATTTAAGTTGGACATATACGCATGAGCCGCCGAGCAAAAAAATAAAAGATATTTTTAATAATAAACCTCAACTGACAGGCTTTTTATATAATGGTGAAGAGGTTATGTTTGAGCCTATACACATGGTGGGTGTTCAAGGTGCCAATTTGTTAGACAACACATATAATGTTTCAGATTTGTATGAATTATATTTAAAATGGAGCAAATTTTTTCCATAATACAATGGATTTATTGTTGCTATTTTGAGTTGTAAACACAGAAAATCCGTGTCTCAGGCGTTGTACCCGTAAGGATACAACGCCAGTTTTATTCGCCTCACGGCGAGTTTTATTTCTTCGCAGTTTTATTGTGCTTCGCACAGTGTTATTCGCTTCGCGAGTTTGCTGCGAATAAAATAACACTGAATCCGCAGGATTCAATAACACTATTGTCTGAGGACAATAATATCACTCTGTCGCAAGGCAGAATAACACTAAACTAACTGAAAAGATAAATGCGCACTTACTCACCACCACAGATGAGGTAAAAGTGAAAAACAAATGAAGTGGTTTATCGTTGACTAATACTTGGTCAAATGTTATAATTATATAAAAGAGGTGATGAAAGATGAAGAAGGCAATTAAAATTTTAACAACAATTGCAATAATTTTAATCACATTTTTTATTATTTTCACAGTTTTATCGGCAATATATTTTGGTTCTTGGGAAGATGGAAAAATTAATAATCTAAATATTTACTACAATAAAGTTACAAAATTTTGTCTTGCGGGTGAGTTTGAATGGGATGGAGATACTGAAAATATGACCTTTACTGTGCCGGATGAATATGAAGGTATAAAGATAAGCTCTTTAGGCGGTTTTGTAGGAAGCGGTGCGCCCGTATTGTTTTGTGTTAAAGTGCCCGATTCATTGCATCCGGAAGTTGTTTCTTGCACGGAAGCAGAAGAGTGTGTTGGTGTTGTAAACGAAGATACAGTTACTTATAGTTTTACAGTTAAACTTGGAAAAAATATCAAAACCTTTGAAATATTTACATATAAAGAATACTTTATGGATGCAAACGATAATGTCATTTATATTGTTGAAACAAAATATGAATGTTCTGAAGATAACAAATATGCATATACCGAAAACAGCAAGCTTTACAATAAAAGGACTAATCAGCTTGTATATTGATTTTAAAAGTGCAACCTTTATTGTAGAACAAGTTTTAATTAAACTTTTATATATCAATAAAGACGCAATCAAGAACTCTTGGTTGCGTCTTTATTATGCAATACATCATTCTAATATCTGTTTTTATGAAGTGTCCTTAGCAATCCTGCCCATATGACTTGGATTTTATTTTTTTCTGCCGCATTATTAATATCACCGTGGCATAAAATCTATGGGGTGATATTATGTTTGAGCTTATAAGAGCAATTTTAGGTAATTTTCTGTTTTTCTTTCTGCATCTGAAAAACATTACCTCCTTTCCGAAGCCTCTTTCAGCGGAAAGAGAAAAAGAGCTGCTTACAAAAATGAAAAAGCATAAGGACACAAAGGCAAGAGCAGAGCTGATTGAGCATAATCTCCGTTTAGTCTCTCACATCATTAAAAAATATTACTCGGAATATGACGAGCAGGAGGATCTTATCTCTGTGGGAACAATCGGACTTATCAAGGCAATTGATTCCTTTGATGCAGATAAGGGAATAAAGCTTGCAACCTATGCGGCAAAATGTATTGAAAACGAAATACTGATGTACTTCAGAAGCAAGAAAAAGGATTCAAATACCGTTTCGGTAAATGAACCCATTGACACTGACAGTGATGGCAATCCCCTCACCCTTATTGATGTTATTTATTGCGAGGACACCATAAGCGACGATATCGATCTCAAAAGAAAAAGCCGCAGTCTTTACGAATTTATCGAAAAAATCGAGAATGAGAGAGACAAAGAAATAATTATAAGGCGCTACGGACTTTATAATCAGAAGGAGCAGACACAAAGAGAAATTGCAAAGGATATGAATATATCCCGTTCCTATGTTTCAAGAATAGAAAAGAAGGTAATCGGTGAGCTGAGAGAAATGTTCGGAGTCAACTGAATTTTTCACTTTGCATTTTGATTTTTGCATTTTGCATTAAAAAAAGTCCCCAAGGGGACTTTTTTATTTAACCGGTCTTTCAAAGGAAATTTTTCCCATTTTGCCGCCACGGTATTCGTCTAAAAGCATTATAGCGGCTCTTTCGGTATTGACCTCACCGCCACGGATGAGCATTCCCCTCTCCCTGCCGATTTCTTCAAGAATTTCCCAGGGCATCACAGAATGAACGTCGTCAATATTTTTAAGCTTATATCTTGAGGTAAGCTTATCCTCATAGCCGTCACAAAGCACCTCGATAAGACGGACAGCCATTGTCTCACTGTCAAGCACTTCATCCTTTACCGAGCCGATAAAGGCAAGTCTGTCACCGACCACGGGATCGTCAAATTTAGGCCAGAGCACACCGGGAGTGTCTAAAAGCTCTATTCCTCCGCCGATAGCAAACCATTGGTTTTGTCTTGTTACGCCGGGCTTATCGGCAACCTTGGCACGGTTTTTACCTGCCATACGGTTGATGAAGGAGGATTTTCCCGTATTGGGAATACCGACAACCATCATACGAAGAGCCTTGCCGGGCATACCCTTTTCCTCGTTGGAACGGATTTTATCAGCTAAAACAGTGCGCACAAGGTCGTGATATTTGTTGAGACCTTTACCCGTACGGCAATCAACGGCAAGTGCATACTGTCCTTTTTCCCTGAAATATTCAATCCACTGTTTTGTGATGTTATCGTCAGCCATATCGCACTTATTGAGAAGTACAATTCTCGGCTTTCTGTTTGTCAGCTCGTCAAGCTCGGGATTACGGCTGGACATAGGTATTCTAGCATCCAAAAGCTCCGTAACCGCATCGACCATAGAAAGACTTTCTTTTATAAGACGGCGGGTTTTCGCCATATGACCGGGAAACCATTGCACAGTTTGCTTCTGACTGTCTGCCATTTTTACTCCTCCTTAAAAAATCAAGGCTGATACATTAAGTATATCAGCCTATTAAATCACTTTACCTTCCATTCGGACACGGGATAAAAGCTTGTCGCTCCCGAATAATCGTCAATGGAAAAGACCTTGAACTTAACCTCACCGAGGATGTAATTTTCGTCGATAAAGCCGACCTTGTCAGAACGGCTGTCAGAGGAGTGCTGTCTGTTATCACCCATAACGAAAACGTGTCCCT
>JAZUMO010000009.1:0-15701 GCA_045603665.1 Acutalibacteraceae bacterium | reverse complement strand
AAAATAAATAGCCGCTCATGAGCGGCCGCCAAGTAATTGTAATGCGATGTCAAACCTTCTGTGCCCCTTTTAGGGGTTAAGCCAGTTATAACCCCTTATAGGGGTGAGCAAACCACCGGTTTCACCGGTGGTTTTGATTTTGAAATTATTCTGCAGCCTCGTCAGCTACATCCTCTGCTTCAACAGCTTCAGCTGATTCTTCTTCCTCTTCCTCTTCAACAGCTTCATCAGCAGCAACTTCGGGTTCAAGAAGAACACGGATTGAAAGGCTGATACGATGCTTGTCGTAGTCGACATCAGTAATCTTTACTGTTACAATGTCACCGATTGAAAGCACCTCTTTGGGAGATGCAATGTGACGGTTTGCAATCTGAGAAATGTGAATGAGACCTTCAACACCGTCAATGATTCTTGCGAAAGCACCGAATGTTGTGAGTCCGACAACTGTTGCTTCAACAACCGAACCAACTTCGAAATCTCTCTTGAAGATTTCCCAGGGATTGTCTTCGATTCTCTTATAACCAAGAGAAATCTTTCTCTTTTCAGCATCAATTGACTTGATGTAAACCTTAACGGTATCGCCAATGTTTACGATTTCAGAAGGATGTTTGATTCTCTTCCATGAAAGCTCGGAAATATGTACCATACCGAACACATTGCCAAGATCAACAAATGCACCGTAGTTTGTGAGTGATTTAACCACACCGGTGTATTCCTGACCTTCAGCAACTTCTGCCCAGAAAGCATCTTCTGCAGCCTTGCGCTCTTCCTTGATCACAGCACGAACTGAGCCAACAACGCGTTTCTTTTGCTCATCAAGGTCGATGATTCTGAACTTGACAGTCTGCTTGAGAAGCTGAGAAAGATCCTCATCCTTGCCAAGGCCTGTAAGTGAAGCAGGAATAAATACTCTTGCTCCTAAGGGATAAACAATAACACCGCCTCTTACAACTTCGGATACAACTGCTTCGAGAACCTCATCAGCTTCCTTGGCTGCAACGATGTTTTTCCATGATGCTCGTCTGTCATAAAGACGCTTTGAAAGCTTCATGGTACCTTCACTATCATTTGTTTTCATGATAATGAGATTGAGCTTGTCGCCGATTTTGAGCTCCTTGGTGGGATCGGCTGTGGGATCATTGCTGTATTCTTCAACAGGGATGAAACCGGCATACTTTCTGCCAATGTCAACCTGAATCTCGTTGGGTGCAATGCCAACAACAATACCAACAACGAACGGGTTATCACTTGTATCGTCAATGCTATCAACGGCTGCAAAGAACAGCTCCTGATCCTGTGTCTCCTTTGTGTTATTTTGTTCACTAAAGTTTTCGGTCATAATGACTTCAACCTCCTTTATTATACGTGCAGGTGTGGAAGCACCCGCTGTTATACCAATTTTTTCACAACCTAAAAAATCTATATCCTCTAAATCTTCCAATCTTTCAATGAGATAAGTTTTACAGTTTTCACTGCAGACATTATAAAGCTTAACCGTGTTTGAACTGAAGCGTCCGCCGATGACAAGCATACAGTCAACCGCACGCGACAGCTTTTCAGCTTCTTCCTGTCTGTTTTGAGTTGCTCTACATATTGTATCAAAAGAATTTGATTTTGTACATACTTTTTGAATAATTTTTGCACATTTTTTCCATTCTTTTACCGAAAAAGTTGTCTGCGAAACAAACAAAACATCTTTATTTTCTAAATATGAATTTTTTTCAAGTAAAGAAACCAATTCTTTCTCATTCGCAAAGACAAAAGATTCCCCCTTGCAGTAGCTTCTGAAGCCACAGACCTCAGGATGTTTTTCGTCTCCGGCAATAAGAACGGTATTATTTTCGTTAGAGTGTTTTTTTATTATATTATGAATTTTTAAGACATAGGGACAAGTAGCATCAGTGTATTTAACACGAGTAGCATCAAGCTTTTCTATTGTCTCTTTTGTTACTCCGTGAGCCCTTATGACAACTTCATAGCCGTCGCAAACATTTTCGGGTGTGTTGATTGTTTTGACTCCTTTAGATTCAAGATCCTCAATTACAAGCGGATTATGGATTATAGGACCGAGCGTACATACTTTCTTTCCATCGTCAATCATGCGGTAAACAAGATTTACAGCTCTGTCCACACCAAAACAAAAACCAGCTGTTTCAGCTACTGTAACCTTCATTTTCTGCCTCCCATAATTCCGTAATTTTCTTTGATATCATTTTCGAAGCTCTGCTTATTTCATCTGCTTTGTTTTTGTTTTCGAAACCAAATTCGGAATTTTTTATGACCTTTCCATATGACAGAACAAGCTTGTGCCATACAGAATCGTCTTTTTCACTTCTGTAAATACACACAGGCAAAACATCGGCTCCGGTTATTCTTGCAAGGTACGCTGCACCTTTTTTCAGTTCGGTAGGAGCAGACTTTTTTACCCTTCTGCCTTCGGGAAAAATGCCGAGCACCCAATCATTGTTCAATATTTGCACAGCTCTGCGCAGAGCTGCTCTGTCAGATTGATTCCTCTTTATGGGAAAAGCATTCATATTCCTCATAAAAAGCGATTTGAAATAATCTTCAAATAAATCGCTTTTAGCCATGAAGTGAACTATTCTCGGGCAAGTTGATATAATTACAGCAGGGTCAGAAAAAGCTATATGATTTGATACAATAATCAAAGCACCGTTCTTCGGAATATTTTCTTTCCCTTTGACCGTAAGCTTTTTATATACGGCATAAGAAAGGGTTTTTGCAAGATATTTGCCTATGAAATAAATCTTGTGGTTTCGAGGTTTTTTTGTAAAATCAAAATACAAGGAAATCAACTCTCAATATGTTTTTACTTATATTTTACCCTCAATAATACTAATTATTAGTTCAATTGACTGCTGTAAATCAAGCTCGCTTGTATCAGCAAGTATTGCATCATCAGCCTGCTTTAAAGGAGCGATTTCTCTGTGAGAATCGTTATAGTCACGCTCAATCATATCAGCAAGGACATCCTCATACTTTGCTTCAATACCTTTTTCAATAAGCTCAAGGTGCCTTCTTTTCGCCCGTGCCTCAGGAGAAGCTGTGAGGAAAATTTTAACATCAGCTTCAGGAAGTACTACTGTCCCGATATCCCTTCCGTCCATAATGCAGTTATTATTTTTCGCAAGATTCTTCTGAAGGTCAAAAAGATATTTTCTTACCTCAGGAACAGCGGAAACTGCTGAAGCCGCCATTGAAGCATCAGGTGTTCTGATTTCCTTTGATACATCTTCTCCATTAAGAAACATTCTCTGTTCGCCATCGATAAATTTTAATTCAATGCACAAATCACCAGTCAGAGTAGTAATAACAGCCGACGCATCCTTAACATCAACGCCGTTTCTTAAAGCATTTACACCAACCGTTCTGTAAAGAGCACCGGTATCAATGTAAATATAACCAAGTTTTTTGGCTGCAGCCTTAGCGATTGTGCTTTTCCCCGCTCCGGCAGGACCGTCAATAGCAACATTAATAACTTTATTCATAATATTTTCTCCTTATATTTTTTATACACTCTCACCGGCAAGTCTGCCCGTTGAAAATGCAATCTGTAAATTGAATCCGCCCGTATAGGCATCAACGTCAATTACCTCACCGGCAAAATAAAGTCCTTTGCAGAGCTTTGATTCCATAGTTTTCGGGTCAATTTCCTTTGTGCAAACGCCACCGGAGGTAATGATAGCCTCCTCAATCGGTCTGAATTTAAGAACAGTCACCTTCATATCCTTAAGGATATTTACAAGCTTTGAACGCATTTCCTTGGTAATCTGGTTAACTTTAGTTGATGGCTTAATACCGGAAAGTCTGACTATAACAGGAACAAGTTTTTTGGGAAGCAGAGCATCAAGAGCGTTGATAAAGTTTTTATTGGAGTTTTCAAGGAAATCACGCTGAATTCTCTTGTCAAGCTGTTCATATGTCAGAGCCGGTTTAAGATCGATATGAATTTCATATTTCCTCTCTTTAATATCCTTCATGTGTGAGCTTGCACTAAGAATGAGCGGTCCGGACACACCAAAATGAGTGAAGAGCATTTCGCCGAAATCCTTGTATATTTCTTTATAACTTTCAGTATCAAATACAGTAATTTCAACATTTTTCAACGAAAGTCCCTGCAAATCCATGCAAAAGCCTTCGTGACAGACAAGCGGAACCAATGAAGGTTTAATATCAATTACAGTATGCCCAGCCTGCCTTGCAAATTTGTAACCGTCACCCGTAGAGCCTGTAAGCGGATATGATGCACCACCCGTTGCAACAATTACCTTATCTGCAAAAAGCTTTTCCCCATCATCAAGTAAAACACCTTTAACTTCGCTGTCTTTGATTATAAGCTCTTTTACTGTACCTTTTATTCTTTTGGCGTCAGAATCCTGACTGAATTTATTTAGAGCATCCACTATATCTGAAGCCTTGTCACTTTCAGGAAAAACTCTGTCCCCTCTTTCCACTTTCAAGGCTACGCCCATATCTTCAAAAAAATCAATGGTATCTGAAGGCATAAATTTTGAAAATGCGCTGTAAAGGAAACGCCCGTTTGTCGGTACATTTGAAATAAGGTCGTTAATAAGATTACAGTTGTTTGTTACATTACATCTGCCTTTGCCAGTAATCATTACTTTTCTCGCAGGCTTATCATTTTTTTCAATAAGTATTACTTCCTTACCATTTTCTGCAGCAATGCCTGAGGCCATAAGACCTGCGGCTCCTGCTCCGATAACAATTACTTTATCAGTCATATCCAACATTCTCCGTAATTAGAATAATAGTATTAATTTAAGAAGCATTTATGATTATTATGTAAATTTAATCAATTTTTTTCTCTTTAATTACCTCTTCGAGGCAGTCAATACCATAAAACATAGGTAAGGTTTGTCTGTGGTTAGCCATAGAGGTATAATCACTGTCAGAAACAATTATATGATCCTTCAGTGTAACATTGAGCATATCTAGAAGCTCAATAACTTTCCGTGTAACTCTTATATCATCCTTTGAAGGCAGGGAAATAGAGTGTGGATGATTGTGGGAAATAATTACGCTGGTACAGTTAGTTTCAAGGACGAGTCTGCCGAATTCTCTTATATTAAAAGCAGCGGAGTTTATATCACCTTCATTAAGCAAACGGCAGATTATTAGGTGATCCGATCTGTCGTAGCAAAGCACAAAAACACTTTCACGGCATCCAACCTCATAATACTTCGGACGCAGATATGCAGCCACGTCAGCCGGTTCAACAGGAGACGGGGCACGCGACCATAGTCTTTCAACATAACGGCTGTAAAAAGGGACAACCATCTTTATAAGACAAGCTGCCGTTTCAGTCATCCCCTTAACTTTCATCAGCTCATGTCGGTTTGCTTCAAAAACATCAGCATAGCTTCCAAAGGTTTTAATAAGCTCGTGTGCAATTTCATTTGTATCCTTGCGCGGTATTCCGAAATAAAGAAGCATTTCGAGAACAACGTGGTCCTCCATTCCTTCAAAGCCTGCTTTGTAAAACCTTTCGCGCATATGCTTACGATGAAAATTATGTGAATGGTCAGGTAATGTCTTTTTCTTATTTTTATCATTATCAGCCATATCGCTACTCCCCGAATTAAACCGAAACGAGAGATCCGAAAAATAGATCTCCCGTAACTTATATCTTTTACAACAAAATCAGATAGATATTTCAAGAGACATTTTATACATATCAAGGTCAACTGAATTTTTCATACCTAATGCTTCAAAAATGTCAAAATCCATAATTGTTTCTTTTTTGATAGCGACTACACGATTACCGATACCCTGCTTAAGAAGCTGAACAGCATGATAACCCATCTGGCTTGCAACGATTCTGTCCTTAGCTGTAGGTGAACCGCCTCTCTGCACATGTCCGAGAATAGTTGCACGGGCCTCAACACCTGTTTCTGCTTCAATTCTCTTTGCCATTTCTTCTACACCGCCAATAGCCTCAGAAACAAGAATAACAAAATGCACCTTATTGCTCTTCTGAGTTCTAATCATTCTTTCAATAACGTCTCTTTCGAAATCATAAGGAACCTCAGGGATGAGAGTAGTTGTTGCACCGCAAGCAATACCGGAAGAAAGAGCAAGATAACCTGCACCTCTGCCCATTACCTCAACAACAGCACAACGGTCATGCGATTCAGCTGTATCTCTGATTCTGTCAACCATCTGCATAACAGTATTCATAGCTGTGTCATACCCGATTGTATAATCACAGCAACCGATATCATTGTCTATTGTGCCGGGGATAGCAACACAGGGAATACCTCTTAATGAAAGGTCTCTTGCACCTCTGAAAGAGCCATCGCCACCGATAACAACAAGGCCTTCAATTCCTCTTCTCTTGCAGGTTTCAATAGCAGCCTGCATACCTTCCTCAGTTTTAAAGCGTGAAGATCTTGCGGAATAAAGGATAGTACCGCCTCTGTTGATAATATCAGAAACTGAACGAAGATTCATCTCATACATATCGTCGTCCATAAGACCGTTATAGCCTCTTCTGATACCGTAAACCTTCATACCAAGCTCACAGCCTGCGCGTACAACTGCTCTGATAGCAGCATTCATACCGGGGGCGTCACCGCCACTTGTTAAAACACCGATTGTCTTAAGCATTATTACGTCCTCCTGACATCAATAATTGATGAAATAATTCAATTAAACATTTAGAAATATTATACACAATATTGTATAAAAGTCAAGGTATATTCAAAAAATCGACATACTTGCCATTATTTGGATAAATCATTGTTCTCCAAAAGAAACATTGTTTTCTCCGCAAATAAAACAAAGCTCTTTTTTAATTTCATTATTTAACCTGATTTTTCCGAGCACATATCTTTCACTGTTATTATTATACTGCACAAATAGCGGAGTTGTTCCTTGAAACAGCTCAACAAGAATACGAAGTTTTGCCAAAGCACCGGTATCTGATTCTTTAACGCAGACAGAAATACCTTTATCTTCTGTAAGAACATCCTTATAAAGGTTTTTCGGATTCGGCTCAATGCTTTCGCATATAACAGAAGGCTCTCTATCCTCCCTCATACTGAGGCGACCTCTGATAAGAAGGATATTGCCGGCCTTAAGATGATTAATTCGGTCGGCATAAAGCTTTGAAAAAACAATGCATTCAATAGATGCACCGATATCTTCAATCTCTACGAAACACATAGTAGAGTTATTTTTGGTGATTTTCTTCTCAATCCGTGTTACAATTCCGAAAATTTTAACAGAAGAATTATCCTTGTATTTTGTATCAAAGCTACCGTTATTTTCTAATATATCAGAAATTGTGTCGCATTTTAGTTTACTGAAAATACCTGCATATTCATCCATTGGATGACCGGAAATATAAAGTCCGGTAATTTCCTTTTCGTAGGCCAAAAGCTCGTTTTTTGGCATTTCTTCAAGCTTTGGTGCAGTCATTTCATTTTCAAAGGAAAACCCCGAATCTGAATCAAAAAAGCCAATCTGACCAACGACATTACGGTTTTTATCGGCGTCAAGCTCACTGATAATGATCGGAAGCATATAAAGCATCTGTCTGCGATTAAGATCAAGACCGTCGCAGGCACCGCATTTAATAAGGCTTTCTACAGCTCTGCGATTGAATTCTTTTGAATAAACTCTTTTGCAAAAAGTGTAAAAAGAGGTATATTTACCACCTTGTTCACGGTTATCAATTATTGTTTTAATAAAACCTCTGCCGAGATTTTTAATCGCAAGCAGACCGAATCTTATATGCCCGTTTTTTACGGTAAAACCTTCAAAACTGTTATTGATACTAGGAGCAAGAACCTTGATTCCGAGCCTTGTACATTCGGAAATATAACTCGAAACCTTAACTGATGAATCAAGTACACTTGTAAGTGTAGCAGCCATAAGCTCACAGGGATAGTGAGCCTTAAGCCAGGCTGTCTGATACGAAACATATGCATATGCTGCTGCATGAGATTTATTAAAGGCATATTTTGCAAAATTTGACATTTCATTAAAGATTTCATTTGCTGTTTCTTCATCAACTCCGTTTGCAAGAGCACCCACACATTCGGTTTCTCCGTCTTCGTTTATGAGACCATAGATGAAATTATGACGTTCTTTTTCCATAACATCAAGCTTCTTTTTGCTCATTGCACGTCGGACAAGGTCGGCTCTGCCGTAAGAATACCCTGCAATTTTACGGCATATCTGCATAACCTGCTCCTGATAAACCATACATCCATAGGTAACATCGAGAATATCGCGCACAAGCTCTGTTTTATAAACAGTATCTTCAGGATGGTGACGGTTATGAATGTAAGTATCAATTGAATCTGCAGGACCGGGTCTGTAAAGCGATATTACAGCTATGAGATCCTCAATGGATTCAGGCTTAAGTCTTGTAAGAACACTTCTCATTCCCGCCGATTCATATTGGAAAACACCGTCAGTCTTACCTTCAGAAAGCATATCAAAGGTCGCTTTATCGTTAAGAGGTATTGAATCAATACTGAAATCAAAAACACTCCTTCTTACCATCTGTACAGCATCGTTAATTACCGTAAGAGTACGTAAGCCAAGAAAATCCATTTTTAAAAGTCCAAGCTGTTCAAGAGTTACCATTGTAAATTGAGTTACAACGCTTTCATCATTAACGGCCAGAGGAACATAAGAAGAAACCGGATCACGGGTTATTACTACACCTGCAGCATGTGTGGAAGCATGTCTCGGCATACCTTCAACCTTTTTTGAAATATCAATAAGCTTCTTTACATCCTCATTGTTCTGATAAAGGCCACGAAGCTCATCAGACATTTTCAAAGCTTTATCAATGGTTATTTTCAGCTCCTGTGGAATAAGCTTTGCTACTTCGTCAACTACAGCATAAGGAAGACCTAAAACACGTCCGACATCTCTTATGGCAGCCCGTGCAGCCATTGTACCAAAGGTAACAATCTGAGCAACATGGTCTGCACCGTATTTAGAAATAACATAATCAATTACTTCCTGCCTGCGGACATAGCAGAAATCAACATCAAAGTCAGGCATACTGACTCTTTCAGGGTTTAAAAACCTTTCAAAAAGAAGATTATACTGTAATGGGTCAATCCCGGTTATACCTATGCAATAAGCTGCCAACGAGCCCGCGCCTGAGCCTCTTCCTGGGCCGACGGGGATATTTCTGCTTTTGGCATGCCGGATAAAATCGTGTACAATGAGGAAATAATCGACATAACCCATCTTATTGATTATGTCAAGCTCATAATTCAGACGGTCGATATATTCCTGAGGCGGATTTTCACCTTTATGCTTACAAAGTCCGAAAAAGCACTGATTTTTAAAATAATCAAAGTGTTCCATATTGTTCGGCACTTCAAAATGCGGAAGCTTAGTGTTGCCGAATTCAAATTCAACATTACACATATCGGCAATTTTTTCGGTTATATCAACAGCCTCCGGAATATCAGAGAATATGCTCAGCATTTCCTCTTCGCTTTTTACATAAAATTCATCGGTACTGAATTCGAGGCCCGTCTCTTCGCCAAGAACATGGTTTGTCTGTATACAAATTAAAACCTGCTGAACTGATGAATCTTCTTTGGTGAGATAATGAGCATCGTTCGTAGCGACAAGAGGTATCCCCGTTTCTCTTGAAAGACGGATAAGATCAGGAATAATTTCAAGCTGTTCTCTTAGTCCGTGATTCTGAATTTCGAGAAAATATTTTCCTTCCCCGAAAACAGAATGATACCACAAAGCTGCAGCTTTTGCACCTTCATAGTCCCCTCTCACCAATAAGGATGCTATCTCACCGGCAAGGCAAGCAGAAAGGGCAATAATACCTTCGTGATGCTGTTCAAGCAACGTCTTGTCAATTCGCGGTTTGGTATAAAAGCCTTCAGTCCAGCTTTTGCTTACCATCTGTATAAGATTCTGATATCCCGTGTTATTTTCGCACAGAAGGACAAGGTGATGTCTTTCATTGTCAATACCGTGAACCTTGTCAAAACGGCTTCTTTTTGCAACATAACACTCACAGCCTATAACAGGTTTTATTCCTTTTTCTTTTGCAGCCTTATAAAAGTCAATTACTCCGTACATTGAGCCATGGTCAGTGATTGCAACACTTTTCTGACCGAGCTCTTTTACGCGGTCAATAAGCTGATTAATTCTGCAGGCACCGTCCAACAGGCTGTATTCTGTATGAAGATGTAAATGAGTGAAAGACATATCCTCCCTCCTTTTATTTTACTTTAAGTTTTTCAATCTGATCTTTATCAGGGTTGACGATAATCGTATAATATTCGTGATATATAACCATACCTGTTTTACTGCCGTTAGGCTTTTTAAGTGCCTTTACTCTTGTGTAGTCAACGGGTACAAGAGATGAGTTTCTTGCTTTACTGTAGTACGCAGCGATTATAGCCGCCTCCTCAATAGACTCATCAGAAATCTCTCTTCCGTCACCGAAAATAATTACATGTGAGCCGGGAATTTTTTGTGTATGAAGCCACATATCGTTTTTCAGTGCAGTTTTGAGTGAAAGCTTTTCATTCTGAGCATTATTTCTGCCGACAAGAATACGGTAACCGTCGCTTGAACGGAACTCTAAAGGCGGTAATTCCTTTGGTGGCTTTTGTTTTTTACTTTTGATATTTTTTATATATCCACCCAGGGCAAGCTCCTGTCTTATCAAAGAAATTTCGCTGTCAGTATCGGCTCTTGAAAGCTCATCAAGGACAGATTCAAGATAAATTATTTCATTTTTTCCGTCTTCAATGAGCTTTTCAAGCATTTTCTCTGCTGTTTGAGCCTTGCGGTAATCCTTGTAATATTTCTTTTGATTTTCTGTTGGTGAAAGTGCAGGATCGCAAGGTATGCGTATTACCTTGCAGTCATCATAATAATTTTCAACCTCATAATAAGAAACACCCTTTGAAAGTCTGTATAGATTAGCGAGAATTAGTTCACCGTAAAGCTGAAGAGTTTCTTTTTCTCTACATTTTTTTAGTTCCTCATTCTGAACAGCAAGCTTTCGAGCTGTTCGTTCAATGAGATTGTTTATAAGTTTCAGGAGCTCATGTCCTCTATGATTTATCCTATTAATGCGGTCTCTTTCATAATAGAAATCGTCAAGCAGCTCCGAGCAGCTATCATAAACCTTAACCTTAAGCTTACCTGAATACTGCTTAATATCATAATGTGATAAATCCTTTGGTTTTCCGTTTTCCTCGATAAGGATATAGAACTGACCCGAAAGATGAAGATTATCCTTAACGAAACGAAGCACACTTTTTAATATCTCAATTTGCTCATTTGTCAGCAAAGAAACAACAGCATCATTAAAAGTAACTCTGTATGCAATTTCTCTTGATACAATCGGCGAAACGCCTTGTATTACATTAAGAATTGCTGACGAAAGCAGTTTATCTTTCTGTTCCAAAATCTTTTCGATTAAATAATCTGTTTCCTCTTTTTCTATATTAAGCTTACCTTGTGAAGGAGGAAGCTTATATTCAATTCCGGGCAAAATCTGTCTTACTGAAGATGTTGTAATGTCAACTCTTTTGATTGCATCGACAACCCTACCCTCATTGATGAGTATCAGATTGGAATATTTTCCCATAATTTCGATGCAAAGCGAAAGCTCAATCCGATCACCTATTTCATTTGTTGCATCAAAATCAATAAATAAAATTCTGTCCAATTCCTGCTGTCTGATTCCTTTTATAAGTGCACCCGTAAGGTGTTTTCTCATAAGCATACAGAACATAGGCGGAACAAGAGGATTATCAATCGGGTGCGAGGTAAAATGAATTCTGGTACTGTCAGCTCTGACGCAAAACAGCAAACGATAGTTACATCCTTTACCTCTCAGATTTAAAATAATTTCGTCTTTTGTCGGCTGATTGACTCTGTCAACTCTTAATCCTACAGCCTTTTCAGTAAGCTCATCTTTAATTTTCGAAAGAAAAATTCCGTCTAATGCCATAATTCACCTTAACCAATATATTTAACGGGGGTCGTCTGTTTGAGTATAATGCCGTTAATGTCTTTGAATTTTTCACAAACTATATTTTTAAGTGCAGTAACTGATGGATTTTCAGTTTCGAAATGTCCTGCTGCAACAGTTGTTATGTCAAGTTCGCGTGCCAGTAAAAATTCATGGTGATCCATATCACCCGTTACGTAAGCATCGGCACCCATTTTTACGGCGTCAACTAGAAACTCAGCACCCGCACCACCGCAGACGGCAACTTTTCTGATTGTATTTCCGCAATCAACAACACGGCATACTGATCTGAGTTTTTTGCTTATTAATTCAGCAAAATCAGTAGAGCTAATTTCGTCAATCTCCCCTATTCTTGCCATGGGAATTTCACAGGAAGACGACTGCACACCAACAGCATTTCTGACACCTAAAGCCTCGCATAAAACGTCGTTGACTCCACCATCGGCGCAATCAAAGCAAGTATGTGCAGACAACACTGTCAGACCTTTTGAAGCGGCTTCGAAAGCAATATTGCCTTTCAAAAAGCTTTTCTGTGCCTTAAAAATAACGGGATGATGTGTGATTATGAGATCAACACTGTTGTTTACGGCATCAGCAAGAGTTTCTTCGGTTAAATCGAGAACAAAACCAATCTTATTCACTTCTTTGTTTTCATCACCGATAAGAACACCGCAATTATCCCAGTCGCATTGACTCGAATAAGGTGCAAAGCTATTTATAAAACGAGAAATATCTTTAACAGTTACCATTGTATGCCTCCTTAATTTTTCTTTTTATGGAAGTTATGATTTCGCAAAACTTTTTTTCATCCTCTTTTCCGGTCGTTTTAAGTGCATAATATTTTTTTTCGAGGGCAGCCAGAATTTTATTTATGTATTTTATAGTTATTTCATCGCTGTTTTCTGTAAGCTTTCCGAGGTACATATATGAAATATCTCTTTCGGTCACTTCTCCCGTATAAACAGCTGAAATAACGCAATAAATTCTTTTGCCGTCAGTGGCTGTTTTTTCGCAGAGTATTTCAAAACCATTTTTAACATAAAATTCACGCAAAACTTCCCCGTGTGACATAGGCTGGGCAATAATATGAAGATTTTTGTTATAAATCCACGGACAAGCCGACAGGATATCGGTTATAAGATTGCCTCCCATTCCGGCAATAACAATGTCTTCGCAAGAATTTTCAGGTACATTTTTAAGTCCGTCTGAAAGAATAAGACTTACTTTATCAGATATTCCGCCTTCAATTACGGTTTTTCTTGCATTTTCTAAAGGACCTTTATTAATATCAGCGGCTATACCACCGGGTGAAACACCATTTTCAATAAGCCAAGCAAGTAGATATCCGTGGTCTGTACCTATATCCGCAACACGACTGCCATTTCTTACCATAGAAGCAACAGCTGAAAGCCTTGCATCAAGTTTAATTTTACTCATATTAACCTCACATAAGAAACTGAGCCACCTGAAAAAAAGGTGGCTCATTGCTGAATTTTGCTTATTTAGAAGCAAGATACGCGTTGATTTTTGCAACAAGCTCATCAACGTCCACGCCGTGAACAGCGCAGGCTTCTTCAACACTTTCGCCTCTTGATGCAGGACAGCCGAGACAATGCATACCCATTTCAAGGAAAAATACTGCTGTGCCTCTGTCTTCATCAAGAATATTGCCGATAAGCATATCTTTTGTGATTTCTTTCATTGTATCTAAATCCTTTCAGGAAAATTTAAACTTATCTCTTTTTTGCTTCAAGAGCAATCTTAGCCTTTGCTGCAATATTTTCTGCATCAAGACCATAAATCTTGAGAAGCTCGAGAGCAGGACCTGATTTACCGAAGGTATCGTTAACGCCAAGACGGATAACCGGAACGGGATATTCCTCGCAAAGTGCTTCACATACTGCACCGCCGAGACCACCGATTATGCTGTGCTCTTCAGCAGTAACAATTGCACCGGTTTCCTTTGCGGCTTTAACAAGCAGTTCTTTATCAATAGGCTTGATTGTGTGTATATTGATAACTCTTGCATCAATGCCCTCTTCAGCAAGCATATCAGCTGCCTGAAGTGCTTCGGCAACCATAAGGCCTGATGCAACAATTGTGACGTCCTTACCGTCCTTAAGAGTAACACCCTTACCGATTTCGAACTTGTAATCCTCAGTGTTTACACGGGGAACTGCAAGTCTTCCGAAGCGCATATAAACGGGGCCGTCATGCTCAGCAGCAGCGAGTACAGCCTGCCTTGCTTCAACATCATCGGCAGGATTGATAATTACCATATTGGGAATTGAACGCATAAGAGCAATATCCTCACAGCACTGATGGCTGGCACCATCTTCACCAACAGAAATACCGGCATGTGTAGCACCGATTTTAACATTGAGCTTAGGATATGCAATAGAGTTTCTTACCTGCTCGAAAGCTCTTCCGGCAGCAAACATAGCAAAGGATGAAGCAAAAACTGTGTATCCTGTTGTGGCAAGACCTGCAGCGATGCCCATCATGTTTCCTTCTGCAATACCGCAATCAATGAATTTATCGGGATATTCTTTTTTAAACGCAATAGTTTTGGTTGCTTTTGCAAGGTCAGCATCGAGAACAAGAATATCATCTCTTGCTCCGAGTTCTTTTAAAGCACTACCATAAGCGTCTCTGGTTGCACATTTAATTACATCTGCCATAATTACGCCTCCAATTCTGCAAGAGCTGCATCAAGCTCAGCCATTGCCTGTTCATACTGCTCAGCTTTGGGTGCTGTACCGTGCCAATCGCACTGATCTTCCATAAAGGAAACACCCTTGCCCTTTACTGTTTCAGCTACAATACAGGTGGGCTTACCCTTGCATGACTTTGCCTTTTCAAAAGCTTCTTCGATTTCACAGAAACAGTGACCGCAGATTTCAATAACATTCCATCCGAAGGCCTCAAATTTTTCCTTGATAGGATAAGGTGAGTTAACTTCATCGATGGTACCGTCAATCTGAAGCTTGTTATAGTCAACAATCGCTACAAGATTGTCAAGCTTTTTGTTTCCTGCGAACATAGCAGCTTCCCATACCTGACCCTCTTCTATTTCACCGTCACCAAGAGCAGTGTAAACACGGAAATCCTTGCCCTTGAGCTTAGCACCGAGTGCCATACCGACAGCAGCTGAAATACCCTGGCCAAGTGAGCCGGTGCTCATATCAACGCCGGGAGTATATCTCATACTCGGATGTCCCTGAAGAATTGAATCAGGCTTTCTTAAGGTTTTGATAAGGTCAACAGGGAAAAAGCCTTTAAGTGCAAGTGCAGCATAAAGAGCAGGAGCTGTATGACCTTTTGAGAGAACGAAACGGTCTCTGTTTTCGCAGTCAGGCTTTTCAGGGTTGACATTCATTTCTGAAAAATACAGATAAGTAATAATATCTGCAATTGAAAGAGAACCGCCGGGATGACCGGATTTAGCGTTATAGGTTCCTTCAATTACGCCTTTTCTTACCTGAACCGCTAATTTTTTCAGTTCGAGTTTTTTGTTTTCATCCATATATATTCCTCCTATAAAAAGTCAAGTGGTTTACACCAACTTGCTGTATTTTTTGATAACCAAATCGGTTATACATTGAGGGCTACGCCCTCGTAATTTATACACAGCATAGAATGTTGAGTTGTCAAGAGCAGAAGTGTAACGACT
>JAZUMO010000008.1:0-7083 GCA_045603665.1 Acutalibacteraceae bacterium | reverse complement strand
CAGAGATATGCTCAGAGAAGATATTGAAATTTGTCTTACTGTCGCAACAAATTGGGACGAATTCAGAAGAGTTCTTTTCACTATGGGATACGAGGTTGATTATAGGCGATTCACTATCAAGGCAAAGGATTGGGAAAGAGGTGTAAGAGTTGAGAACCTTGGCTACACAGTAGAAGGCATAGAGAAAAGATTTAACGAAACCTATTACAGCGGACACCATCTTGCTGATTGGAACAACTTCTTCTATGCAAGGCGCAGATACTTTCCTCTTGAATCAGTCAGAAAGAAATTGGAGTTCGGCATTGAGCACGGTAAGCGACCTGAGGTTATTTATGTTGATGCAATGCTTCTATTGATTATCTTGGTGTTTCAGCTATTAAAGGAAGTGGCAGATGCAATGCTCATTTCTCCTGAAATGAGACTCGCCGCAAAGGACATCAAACAATATGTAGCTGATTATCATTTCTTAACTGACAATCAGATTCAGACTACTGATGACCTGTCACAGAGTATTGAAGAAACAAAGATTAAAATTGCCGAGCTTGAAGAAAAGCGAAGCAAGGCAGACAACAAAAAACGCAGAGCAAATACTCCTGAAGATAAAGAAAGATACAAAACCCTGCGTAAGGAGATAACACAAGAAATCACGCCATTGAGAAAAAAACTCGAACAGGCGGAGCAGATTCTTGAAAAATCTCCTCATTTATATGAGCTCTTGCAAAAAGAGCATCAGGCAGAAATTAGCAAAATACGAAAACTTGAACGCACCCGATGAGGTGCAATTTTTATTATGAAAGGATTTTTTTATTATGAACAAAAATTTTGAAAATTTAGTAACAACCATGAGCGTATTTACAGATACACTCACTCCTCTCACCGAGTCACCCTTTAAAGTTATTGACGACAAGTCAATGAGAGACTTAACCGAAAGCATTAAGAAGTTCGGCATTCTTGAGCCTATTACTGTTCGCAAGCCCGATGACACTAAAAGCGGAAAGTTTGAAATCATCTCTGGCTATCGCAGATGGGAAGCTTGCAAGACTCTAGGCATCACCTCTGTTTCTGTCAGAGTACTTAATCTTTCAAAAGACGATGCAATTATAGCTATGATTGATGCGAACCTTTGTCATAGGGAGCACATCTTACCAAGTGAAAAAGCTGCCGCATACAAAATGAAGCTTGATGCTATGAAAAGGCAGGGTTATAGAAGTGATTTAGAGACAGATGCAACTTCTGCAACATTGTTGCAGAAGTCAGAAACATCCATTCAGAAGCTTGCTAACGAAAGTGAAGATAACAGAGAAACTATCAGGCAGTATATCCGCCTGACCAACCTCGAAAAGCCGCTTCTTGACCTTGTAGACAGTGGAAGAATGGCATTCCGTCCTGCAGTTGAGCTTTCGTATTTACCGCCCGCAGAACAGCAGATGGTACTTGAAACTTATGAAACGGATGAGATAACCCCCTCTCTTTCACAGGCACAGAGAATCAGAAAACTGTCAGAACAAGGCTCTCTTGATACGGACAATCTGTTTGAGATTATGACCGAGCCGAAAGCAAACCAAAAGCCGACAATAAAATTCTCAGTAGAGAAGTTAAAGACAGTTGCTCCGAAGGTAAAAGAAAGTGATCTTGAAAACTTTGTAATGAAGGCCTGTGAGCATTATTACAGGTATCTTCAGCGACAGCGAAACAGGGATGCGAGGTGATGAGTATTGATTAGCAGAATTATTGATTTATATGAAGGCTTAAAAGTAAGTTTTATCAGAACCATAAGCGATATTAAAGGCGAATGTACGTTTAATATTCCTGATGTTTCAACCTTCTCCAAAGAGCAGAAAATAGCATTTAACCAGATGATTGATTTCCTTGCAGATATGATTGAGAAATACGGTGATAAGATACCGAAAGGCGAAGCAGAAGCTATAAAACAACCAAATAAGAAAACAGCTTAAATCGTTGTGGGGCAGGTTTAGCCTGCCTCACACATTTGTCGAATATGCGAAAGAAAAATATAATCAAAATGAAAAATTACAAGGAGTTGAAAATATATGAAACGATTAAATTGCTATATCTACACCCGTGTTTCAACATCAATGCAGGTAGAAGGCTTCAGCCTTGATGCACAGAGAGAAAAGCTCCGTAAATATGCCGAGTATCAGGAAATGCATATTGCAGGTGAGTACAGTGATGAAGGTAAATCAGGTAAAAACATTGGCGGAAGACTTGCATTTCAGCAAATGTTATCAGATATTGCAAGCGGAAAAGACAGTATAGATTATGTATTGGTTTTCAAATTGTCCCGTTTTGGCAGAAATGCCGCTGATGTTTTATCATCTTTACAGATTATGCAAGACTACGGTGCAAATCTTATCTGCGTTGAGGACGGTATAGACAGCTCAAAGGACAGCGGTAAGCTTATGATTTCTGTTTTGTCTGCCGTTGCCGAAATTGAGCGTGAGAATATTCTTGTTCAGACTATGGAAGGCAGAAAACAAAAGGCAAGAGAAGGTAAGTGGAACGGTGGTTTTGCACCTTACGGATATTATCTTGAAAAAGGTGAACTGAAGATAGCCGAGGATGAGGCTGAAACCATACGCATTATATTTGATAAATATATAAATACAAATATGGGTGCAAACGGTATTGCTAAATATCTCAATCAACATGGCATTGCTAAAAAGCCAAGACAAAATGGTACATTAAATACCTTTTCTGCACATTTCATAAAGCTGGTTATACAGAATCCCGTATATTGTGGAAAGATAGCTTTTGGCAGACGAAAAACTGAAAAGATTAACGGCACCCGAAATGAATATCATATAGTCAAGCAGGATACCTATCCTGTTTATGACGGCATTCATGAGGCTATTGTATCTGTTGAAGATTGGGAGTTGGCTCAACAGAAGCGTAAAAAGTTAGGTGTTAAAAGGGAGAAGATTTATAATCTTGACCACGAGCATTTATTATCAGGATTGCTTCGCTGCCCTGTTTGCGGTGCGGCAATGTACGGTAATATTAACCGTAAGAAAAGGCCTGACGGTACAATCTACAAAGACCACTTTTATTATGCTTGTAAGCACAGAATGAGGGTTGACGGACATAAGTGCGATTATCACAGACAATGGAATCAGACTGTTGTTAATGGTGCAGTTGAAGAAGTTATTGAAAAACTTGTTTCTAATCCTGAGTTTGAAAAGGCCTTGTGTGAAAAGATAAACACAAGAGTAAGCACAGAAGGACTTGAAGAAGAGCTTGCAGTATTCAAAAAGCAACTCAATCAGCTTGTTATGTCAAAAAGAAAGCTTGCATCTCAAATGGACACTCTTGATGTAACGGATAGGCATTACGATAAAAAGTATCAGGATATGCAAAACAGACTTTATGATTTCTATGATGAGATAGAGGTTGTAGAAGAACAAATAACAGAATTGCAGTCCCGTATAGCAAATATCAAAGAAGAAAAAATATCAGGTGAAAATGTCTATCTTTTTCTGCATTATTATGGTACAATGTACAAAGAGTTCACTGATGCAGAGAAAAAGAAGTTTCTCAATACCTTCATTGAGAGTGTTGAGATATTCAAAGAAGAGCAACCCAACGGCAGACTGTTAAAGTGTATTAATTTCAAATTCCCCGTCTTTTATGACGGGGATGAGAATGTGACACATATCCGTTGGGACAGTGAAACAACAGTCGAAAGTGTAGCCTGTATAGAAAAAGAAAAAACAGTTCATAAAATGAAGCTCAATCCTTCTTCTTTTTCTAAAATTAAGAATGGTACAAAGACAATAGAGCTTCGTTTGTTTGATGAAAAACGACATAAAATCAAAAAGGGCGATATGATTACCTTTACAAATAATGCTGATGGAGAGCAGTTGAGTGTAACGGTCAGAAAAATACATCGGTTTGATAGCTTTGAGCAGCTTTATAAAAGCCTGCCGCTTTTGCAGTGCGGTTACACAGCTGAAAATGTTGATAAGGCACATCCGACGGATATGGAAGAATATTATTCCGTTGAGGAACAGAAAAAATACGGTGTGGTCGGTATTGAATTTTCATTATCTTAGCCGGATTCACATTAAAGATTAGTAGTGACTATAGGAAATCCTGATTAAAGAAATATCAGAAGAAAGAGGTTATGGTTTATGAACGGTAAATACTGGTATAAGGATATGGTGTTTTATCAGATATGGCCCCGCTCTTTCAAGGACGGAAACGGTGACGGAATGGGTGACCTTATCGGTGTATATGAAAAGCTGGATTATATAAAATCTCTCGGCTGTGACGGTATATGGTTTTCACCTCTTTATCCGTCTCCCGGTGTTGACTGCGGATATGACATTTCCGATTATCTTGATATAGCTGAGGAATTCGGAGGTATGGAGGCTTTTAAAAAGGTTCTTGACGGTGCGCACGAAAGAGGAATGAAGGTTATAATGGACCTTGTTGTGAATCATACAAGTGATCAGCACGAATGGTTTCAGAAAAGTCGTCAGAGAATAGAGCCTTATACTGATTATTATATCTGGCGCCCTGCAGGTCCCGACGGAAAGCTTCCAAATAACTGGGATTCACTTTTTGAAGGTAAGGCCTGGGCCTGGGATGAGGTAAGACAGGAATATTATCTTCATTTGTTTGCTGTTCAGCAGGCAGATCTCAATATGGATAATCCTCTGGTGCGTCAGGAGGTTAAAAAGGTGCTCAGCTTCTGGCTTGATATGGGTGTTGACGGCTTCCGTGAGGATGTAATAACCTTTATTTCAAAAAAGGAAGGCTTGCCTGATGACCATATTATGCCCGCATCAAAGGGCTTCAATTACTTTAATCACGGCCCTCATCTTCACGAATATCTCAAGGAATTCAAGGATGATGTTTTTTCGAAGTATGACTGTATGACTCTGGCAGAGGCACCTATGATAAGACCTAAGAAGGCACTCAGATATATTGACGAAACGAATGACCCGGTGCTTGATATGATGATACAGTTTTCCACTCAGGAGGCAGACTGTATGTTTACTGATTTTATTCATATGCCCTTTTCTCTCCGTAAATTAAAGAGAGCTTTTTCCTCATGGCAGAAGGGTCTTGAGAGCAGGGGCTGGAATATGCTTTATATGGAAAATCACGATCATCCGAGAATTGTTTCCCGTTACGGAAGTGAAAAATTTCTTGCCGAAAGCGCTAAAATGCTTGCAGTTTCATATCTGTTTCTGAAAGGCACACCCTTTATATATCAGGGACAGGAAATCGGTATGAGCAACTGGTATCCGAAGGATCCGTCAATGTATGAGGATGTGCAGACCCGTTGGCAGTATGAAAATGTGGGTGTTAAAAAATCACCCGAAAAGAGACTTGAGCGCTTATGGCACGGCTCACGTGATTCAGCACGAACCCCTGTACAGTGGGATGACAGCGAAAATGCAGGCTTTACTACAGGCACTCCCTGGTTTGATGTGAATGAAAACTATAAGGAGATCAATGTCTCTTCTCAGGAAAAAGACGAAAATTCTGTTCTGAATTTTTACCGTAAGGCAATTGCTCTTCGTAAGGAGCTTTCTTGTGTGCGCTACGGAGATTATAAGGAGTACGGAAAATATTCTTCAACATTTTATACCTATTCCAGAGAGGATGAAAAGCAAAAGATAATTGTTGTCTGCTCATTTTCTGATAAGAACGAAAAATGGAATGCACCCAAGGGCTTCGATATAAACAGTGCAAAGCTTTGTCTTTGCAACTACGGTGATACAGATAATCAGACTCTCCGCCCCTATGAAGCGAGGGTGTATTTGTGGAACAAAAAGGTATAAGGGACAAAACTGAGGAGGAAAAAATGGAAATTATTTCAAAGGTCAAGGGAGTCTTTGCCGGCAGAGACGGCTGGTCAACAGAGCCCGGTGAAAGAATGAGCTATTATTCATATTTTGCAGGACAGAATATGATTTACACACTTTTCAATGTTTGTCTTACAACTTATCTTTTATTTTTAGGCATTGATCCTATCAAGTCGGCAACGGTTATGCTTATCGTAAAGGTATGGGATGCTGTCAACGACACATTGTTCGGAGTTATATTTGATTCCATAAAGTTCAGAAGCGGAAAAAAATATCTGCCCTGGATACGCATTTCGACTATGCTTATTCCTATTGCGACTATACTTACCTTTGTTATTCCCGAGGGCTCATCACAGACAGTGAAGCTTGTATGGTTTGCTGTCGCTTATATGCTCTGGGATACAGCGTATACTCTGTGTGACGTGCCAATATTCGGCATACTTACCTCAATGAGCCAGAGCATCGATGAACGAAACACCATACAGTCCTATAAGAGTATTGCAACTTATGCAGGTGTCGGCATAACCTCCACTCTGTCAACAGTTCTCATCAGTGAAAAAGTCGGCATGAACTACGGAATGATAACAGTTATAATCTGTATTATGGCCTTTGCTCTTATGCTTCCCGCCTCCTTTAAGATCAAGGAGCGGTTCCATGCTGAGACAGAAGAAACCTTCACCATCAGACGAATGTTTTCATATCTTTTCAAAAACAAATATCTGCTCATATATTATGTGGGAATATTCTTCTATTCCTCACTCAATATCGGTAATGCATTTACCTTATATGTTTCCTATTATCTGTTCCACAGTGCGCTGTTCTCTTTGGTTGTAGGTGCAATCGGAACGGTGCCGCAGCTTCTTATAGCCTTGCTGTTGCCGAAGCTTATACGCAGATTTGACAAAATGAAGGTAAATCAGGTATGTCTGCTTCTCTATGTCATACTCAGCGTTATCACCTGGCTTATAGGCTACGGAAATGTTGTGGTTTATATTATTCTGTTTACTGTCCGTTCGATTCCCCTTGCTGTGGTTGCTCTTGAAATGTTTATGTTCACACCTGACTGTGCTGAATACGGACGCTTCAAAAGCGGTACGGAAGCAAAGGGTATAACCTTTGCAGTTCAGACCTTTATGGCAAAGCTTACCGGATCTATTTCAGGCGCATTGGGACTGTTCATACTCGGTCTCGAATCAGTAGGATGGAAAATGGTTGAGGTAGGCTCCTTCCAGGAGCTTGAGCAAAGCGG
>JAZUMO010000007.1:0-55583 GCA_045603665.1 Acutalibacteraceae bacterium | reverse complement strand
CTTATCGTCGAATTCTATTCTAAGTAATAGACGGTTATTAGCGTAAAACACATCCACAAATAAGTAAGGAGGGTTTTGCATGATAGGCATTGAAAAGCCCAGAATCGAAACTGCAGAATTAGCAGCTGACGGTACCTACGGCAAAATTGTAGTTGAACCGTTGGAGCGTGGCTACGGTGTTACTTTGGGTAACAGTTTAAGAAGAATTCTTCTTTCATCACTTCCCGGCTACGCAATCACCAGTGTTAAAATTGACGGTGTACTTCATGAGTTTTCCACCATTCAGGGTGTAAGAGAGGATGTTACAGAAATCATCCTCAACCTCAAGAACGTTATCCTCAAAATTCACGGTGACGGACCCAAAACAGTTTATATTGATGCAAGCGGCGAAGGCGAAGTTTTAGCCGGCGACATCAAGTGCGATTCAGAAGTTGAAATTATCAATCCTGAATATCACATCTGCACACTTGACAAGGACGCTCAGATCAATATGGAGCTTACTGTAAATAAGGGACGTGGATATGTATCTGCTGAGCAGAACAAAAAGCTTATGCAGCCCGTAATCGGCGTAATTGCTATTGACTCAATTTACACACCGATTCTTAAGGCTAACTATACAATTGACGACATTCGTGTCGGTCAGGAAATTGGCTTTGACAAACTTACACTTGAAGTTTGGACCAACGGTACAATTTCAGCTGTTGAAGCTGTTTCACTCGGTGCCAAGTTTCTCAACGAACATCTCGCTTTGTTCGGTGACCTCTCAGGTGAAGCTTACGATACTGAGATCATGGTTGACAAAGATGAAGATGCAAACCAGAAGATCCTCGAGATGACTATTGAGGAACTTGACTTGTCAGTACGCTCATTCAACTGTCTCAAGCGTGCAGGCATCAACACAGTGGAAGATTTAACAAACAAGACTGAAGAGGAAATGATGAAGGTTCGTAACCTTGGTAAAAAGTCTCTTGATGAAGTTATCAAAAAGCTTCATTCATTCGGTCTTGACCTTCGCAGTGAAGACGACTAAGAAACAATTATTCTACACAACGGTAAAGGAGTGATTTAAAATGGCAGGTTCCAGAAAACTTGGTAGACCTACTGATCACAGAAACGCTATGCTCAGAGGTATGGTAACATATCTTTTAGAAAAAGGTAGCATTGAAACCACCGTTACAAGGGCAAAGGAAGTACGCGCTATGACCGAGAAGATGATTACTCTCGGTAAGGATGCTACTCTTCACAATAAGCGTCAGGCTCTTGCATACATCACAAAGGAAGATGTTGTTAAGAAGCTCTTCGACGAAATCAGCCCCAAGTATAAGGATGTAAACGGCGGTTATTGCCGGATTATTAAGACAGGTCCCCGTCGCGGTGATGCTGCAGAAATGTGCATTATTGAACTTGTTTGATAGTACAAAACAATAAAAAGAAAGGTTGTCTGTAAGGGCAACCTTTTTTGCTTGTCGAAAAGCATTTTCGACAAGCCGGGAGACTTTCGAGAATGGTGCAAGACGGACTTTTCTTCACTCCGAAGGCGTACAGTGGCACTCCGAGAGGGTGAAAAAAGTCCGAAATCATTGAAAAAACGGTTGAAATTCGATGTTTCAACCGTTTTTGTTCAGTAAATTAAATAATGTTGACTGTCTGATTTTCATTCTTAAAAGCTCAATTATTGTTCTTGTGCCTTTATCGACAGTCTGAAAGGTTGTCCGGAAGGGCAACCTTTTTTGCTGCTTTATCCGTCTTGACTAAGAGGGTTTAGTTGTGTTACAATCGTTGAAGAACAAACAAGGAGGAAATTATTATGTTATTTTTAAAATCGCTTATTCCCGCTTTATTAGCCTTTGTTATGGCTGTTTTACCCTTAGGCGGAGCTGTAGCTCCTGAAGGCAAAACAGAGCCTTATTTCAACGGTACCTTTCTTCAGTCGTGGCTGAGCAGCAGTTGGGATGAGGAGAGATGGGCCGATGAGGTTGAGGCAATGGAAGAGGACGGAGTGAAATATCTTGTTCTTCAGGACCTCGCAAACAAGGATGCAGAGGGCAACTGGGATGTATATTATAATACACAGCTTGATGCTTTTAAGGATGCCGATTTCGGCGGAGATGTTCTCGGTGCGGCTCTCGAAGCGGTAAAGGGCACGGATATTCAGATTTTTGTCGGCCTTACGGCTTTTGATAATCTTTGGTCAACGGGTACTCTTACCAAGGAATACGGTGAGGTATGTGCAATCACCGCTGATATGATGGAGGAAATCTATAATACATATTACGAAGAGGGCAAGGATAATTTCTACGCCTGGTATTTCACTATGGAATACAGCAACAATATGATTATGAGTCTTACAATGTCCAATATAATAAGAGGTCTTAATGTCGTTCTTGACAAGGCAACGGAAATTGACAGCAACATTCCTCTTATGATGAGCCCCTTCACCTCAAATTATCTTTCAGCAGGCAAGGGTGCCGCTTTTGTGCAGTGGTTAAGACTTTTCACCGATGCGCACTGGCGTGACGGAGATATTGTTGCTCCTCAGGATGCTGTAGGTGCAGGCTGGATGAAAATGGAAGACCTTGAAACAGTATGGAAGATGTATTCCGTGGCTGCAAAATATGCTTCGGCTGATGTGAAGCTCTGGGCAAACTGCGAAAACTTCACCAGTGCCATCGCTCCTTCCTTCGGTGAGGGACTTCTCAATCCTCCCGCAACGGAAAACATCGTTCATGTTCCCGTAACTCTTGACCGATTCACAAAGCAGATGGACATCGCATCAAAATACTGCGAAAACATTATAACCTTCTCTTACAGCCATTACTACTGTCCCGAGCAGGTGTCCTCCGTTTATATCGATACCTATAAGGATTATCTTGACAACGGCTACGGCCTTGAAAAAGAGGCTCCCGTGATGAAGGATACTATCACAAAAACAGAAACAGAGGAAGGCATTGAGCTTAAATGGGAGGAAGCAGAGGACAACATCGGCATTTCCCATTACCGTATTCTCAAAAACGGCGAGTTCCTTTGCCGTGCAGAAACCTTTGACGGATATCACAGAACAAGCGTAGTCGATGAGGCAGGTAAGATAAGTGATGTTTACACAGTTATCGCTTATGACGGCGCAGGTAACGCATCAGCAGAGATTACAGCGAAATAAGAAATTAAATGCAGGGAAGAAATTCTCTGCATTTTTCTTTGAAAGCGACACAAAAAGTCCATAACAAGCCTATATGATAATGCTGTAAGGAGGAATGTATATGTATAAGATACTTTTGGCAGACGATGAATTCAATATAAGAGAACCCTTCAGCGATTATCTTACGGCGAAAGGTTTTTCTGTGGTGGCTGCAAAAAACGGAGCAGAGGCAGTGAGATATGCCGAAAACGAATGCTTTGACTTGATTTTACTGGATGTGCTTATGCCTGAAAAGAACGGACTTGAGGCTTGCAGAGAAATAAGAGAATTTACGGATGTTCCGATTCTTTTTCTTTCTGCTTTAGGCCAGGAAGAAAATCTTTTAAAGGGCTACAAATACGGTGCCGATGATTATATGGTGAAGCCCTTTCCTTTATCTGTGCTGTGTGAAAAAATTACAGCAACCATAAGACGCAATAAAGGTCTTAAACAGGATGATTCCATAGAAGAAGCAGGAGTAAGGATTGATTTGAAAAAGAGAACAGTATGTATCGGTGAAAAAGAATTCCGGTTGCCGCTTAAGGATTTTAATCTTCTATCACTGCTTATGCAGAACAGGGGAACGGTTTTAAGCAGGGATGTCATTATAAGTAAAATATGGGGATGGGATTTTGACGGTGACAGCCGTACCGTAGATACCCATATAAAGCGAATCAGAAAGGCTCTGAGGGAAAAGGCTTATCTTATTACTACTACCTCGGGAATAGGTTATTCTTTCAGAAAGGAGGAATGAATATGATGACAAAAAAGAAAATGAAGAGAATGATAATCGGCGGAGTGTTGCTGTTTTATGTTTTTTCATTGCTTTTCGGCTTTTTTGTGGCGACAAATGATGTCAGCCGTAAATTCAGAAACAATTACGGAGACAGAGCTTTTACTTATTTCAGCGGTATAACCGAAAGATATAAAAGGGCTCTCGAAGAGGAAAAGGTTGGAGAAATTTCGGGAGACAGGGCAGGAGAGATGTTCGGTTATTATTTCAGTAATGAATTTAAATATTCACAATTTCCCTGTGTTTTTGCAGTGGTCGATGAAAATCTGAATCTGACACATATTGATAAAAATTTTATCTGCATCGAAATGATGTATGATGAAGGCTGGGCAGGATACGACACCTTTATAGGCATAGACGAATATCTGACTGAAGAATTGAAAAAAGAAATGGTTGCCTTCATAAAGAAGATGAAGAAGAAAAGCAGCGGCTACGATGTTTTTAAAACAGAACTTTATTATGACGGGGAAAATTATATTCCTGTTACTGTTGAAATAGGCGCCTATATTGAAAGAAAATTAGTATCAGAAAACTTCAGGCTTTCTGATTATGAGCCGAATATGACTTTGGAGCATCCTAAAATTTCTATGTCTGCCTTTTTTCAGGAGCTGGAATTGCCGTACTACCACAGAAATAACCTGGAAAAATACCGTCAACATTTAATAGAGTATTTTGAACTAAACAGGGATAATTTTTCCGAAGACGGCGGCGGCGGCTCTATGGGAACAAATGATGCTCAGTACAATATGGGCTTTGAGGTCAGAGGTAAAGGATATGAGCTTTATACCGTAGGCGGATTTGATATTCTGCCCCATGTTCTTTTATCCGATTCATTTTATTCGTATGCGGTGTTACTCGGCATCCTTTTTTCTGTGGCAGGCTTAATTTTCTATAGTATATGTATGAAGGTTGTAAAGAAAAACGAAAAGCTCGAAGAAGCTAAAGCTACCTTTATCTCTGCCGCTTCCCACGAACTGAAAACACCAATTTCCGTAATCCAGAACAGGTGTGAGTGTTTAATGGAAAATATTGCTCCCGAAAAAAAGGACAGCTACCTGAAAGCCATTCACGATGAAGCGTTGAGAATGGACGGTATAGTAGCATCTCTCCTAACCTATAACAGAATCACACAGCTTACACATATCGAAAAGGAAAAATGTGATTTGAGCGAATTATTAAGACAGGAATTAAAAAGCTATCTTCCTTTTGCACGGAAATCAGGCGTGGTTTTTGTCCAAAACATGGAAAATAAAGTTTATGCCTACTGTAATGCGGGTCTTATGAAAATGGCGATAGATAATTATCTTTCCAATGCCGTAAAATATGCACGGGGGGACAGAACCGTTACTGTAAATCTCCTGAAAAAAGAGAAAGGATTTGTCTTTGAAATCACCAACGAAGCCGATGAAAGCAGTGTGGTAAATGTCGGAGAAGTCTGGCAGGAGTTTTCAAAAGGTGACAAATCAAGACAGCGTCAGGGCGCGAGTGTCGGTATGGGTCTTGCCATCTGCAGAAAGATATTCGATCTTCACGGCTATAAGGGATTCAGCAGATATAAGGACGGAAGGGTTACTTTTGTTATAGAAGGGAACTAAAGTATTTTCTCAGCAAATTATACAAAGAAAAAACGAAATTTTATAAAAATCGTTTGTGAGGAAATGCTGTGAAAATCAAAGAAAAACGAAGAAAAAACGAGCATTGAAAATGTAAATTAAAAAATTACAAAAAAGGTGTTGACAAAGAGAATGACTTGTGGTAATATATCCGAGCATTAAAAATAATCTAATGGAGGAAAAAGTTATGTCAACTTATATGCCCAAAGCAGGCGACATCACCCGTCAGTGGTATGTTATCGACGCTGAAGGTAAGCACCTCGGCCATGTAGCTGCTAAAGCTGCTGATCTTCTCAGAGGTAAGCACAAGCCCACCTTCGCACCCCACGCTGATTGCGGTGACCACGTTATCATCATCAACGCTGATAAGGTTGTTCTTACAGGTAAGAAGCTTGATCAGAAAATGTACTACCATCACACAGGTTACATCGGTAACATGAAGAAGGTTAAGTACTCAACACTTATGAAAACTAAGCCCGAATTCGCTATGACCAAGGCTGTTAAGGGTATGATCCCCGACACAGTAATCGGACGTCAGGCTCTCACAAGACTTCGCGTTTATGCAGGTGCAGAACACGCACACGCAGCTCAGAAGCCCGAAGTTATCGAATTATAATAGAAAGGGAGGACAAACAGAATGTACGAAACAACTCCGTTCTTCTACGGTACAGGCCGCAGAAAGAAGTCAATCGCAAGAGTACGTGTTTACGCAGGTACAGGTAAAATCACAATCAACGACAGAGATATCGACGATTATTTCGGTCTTGAAACACTTAAGCTCATCGTTCGTCAGCCTCTCAATCTTACCGAAACAACTGAGAAGTTTGACATCGTTTGCCGTGTAACAGGCGGCGGCGTTACAGGCCAGGCAGGTGCTATCCGTCACGGTCTTTCAAGAGCTCTCCTTCAGTATGACGAAGAACTTCGTCCCGCACTTAAGAAGGCAGGCTTCCTCACTCGTGACCCGAGAATGAAGGAAAGAAAGAAGTACGGTCTCAAGGGCGCTCGTCGTGCACCTCAGTTCTCAAAGAGATAATTACTTTATCAATTACGGTACACTTCCGATTATTCGGAGGTGTACTTTTTCTTTCGGAAACTTCGGGCCCTCACAGCATAGGTGCTTGTCCGTTTACTTGTATACCCTTGATTTTTAGGGGCGAGATTTCGTTATAACACAAATAAACCGAGAGAAAATCTCAAAACAAGAGAGCTTGTTTTTCTTTACATTATACAGAGGGTGCTGTATAATGAAGTCAAAGAGTAATTCAAGGAGAGATAGTTATGAAAAAAGTTTTTGTGGCAGCTTTGATTTTTGTAGTGGTTTTATTCGGATTTACTTTTTATAAGTCCTCTAATGTGGACAAATCATCTTCGGGAACTGAGGTTCATTCGGAGAAAATTACGGAAACTAAGGTTTATTCCTTTAGCGGCTCAGACGAGGTGCTGACCGTTATGAACGGTACTGTTGTTCTTGATAAAAATGAGGAGACCTTCAGCGGAGGAACATTAAAGGTAAACTCCGAGGAGTTTTTTAACGGCGTAACTTCCTATAGTGTTACATTTTATGTTTTGAATAACGGCAAAAAAGAAATTATAATGTCCAACAGTCTTATTGATAAGACTGGCGGTAAGATTAACCCTGACGGTGATGATCTCGGCAAAATAAGCGGGGAGAGCTTTATCACAGAATATAAATTAGATAACATAGAAAGCCTTGTTAATAATCTTTATTTCGAAATAAACACCGCAAATGCGAATGGAGAAAACAAAACCCATCAGCTTCTGTTGGATGTTACTGAGGTTAAATAAAGCATAAACGACAAATAAACACCCTATGACCTGAAAATCATAGGGTGTCAGTGTTTATTTTTCTGCAATTACTATCGGCTGATAAAAGTTTGTTTCCTCGGGGAATTTCCATTGGACATTTCTGAAGCCTGAAGAAAGAAGAAGCTTAGTCATTTCTTCACGGCGGGTGGCTCTGTATTCGCAATCAAACTTGCTTATCTGTAGCCTCTCTTCATCATCGATAATATATTGTGTGAGACGGTAATTATCTCCGTTCCAGTTCCAGGTCTGGAAGCAGACTCTCTTTCCCTTGTCCGTGTTGTGGATGTAGGGAGGGGAATAAGGAGGCTTTGTCACAAGTAGCTCGTCATAATCTCTTATGCTTGCTATAAATATTCCGCCCTCGGAAGTCTGATCTGCGATGCTTTTTATGGCCTTGCCGAGGTCAGTCTCCGTCAGCATATGAGGCAGGGCATTGTCCATGGCGATGATAATATCAAATTTTTTCTCAAAGCAATCGGACAAAGCGCGGAAATCAGCCTTTTTGAAGGATATGCTAACCTTGTTTTTCTCGGCCAGTGTCTTCGCTTCGGAAAGCTCGCCGTCACTTATATCTGAAGCCGTTACGTTATATCCTGTCTTGGCAAGCCCTATTGCCTGAGTGCCTATTCCGCAGGCACAGTCGAGAAGCCTTGCACTTTCATCAAATCCCTTTTCGCAAATGAGGCTGCGGATAATTTCGGCCTGCTCACAGGTGGTCTTTTCCCAGTCGAGGAAAAGCTTATCATACTGAGATGCCAGATCATCGTAAAATTTCTGTATAATACTCATATTAACCGCCTCGCTTCCTTTCGAAAAAATTATATCATAACATAAAAGAAAAATCAAATTAACTCTTGACTCTCACCTAACGTCATAGTATATAATAATTACTGTGAGGTGATAAAAGTGAAAATGCTTATAAAAGATTTTGCTGAGCTTTGCGGTGTAAGTGTGCGCACACTTCATTATTACGACGGTATCGATTTGCTTAAGCCTTCTTTTGTGGACGGAAATACAGGCTATCGGTATTATGACGAAGAGGCTCTTCTCCGTATGCAGGAAATTATGTTTTACCGTGAGCTTGATTTTTCTCTTAAGAGCATAAAAGAAATTCTGTCATCTCCCGATTATAATAAAGAAAAGGCACTGCGGGAGCAGAAAAGACTTCTGGTTCTCAAAAAAGAGAGACTAGAGAGGATTATTTCTTCCATTGACGGTGCCGAGAAAGGAAAGGTTATTATGAAGGCATTTGATAAAAGTGAATTTGAAAAATATAAGGATGAGGCAAAGGAAAGATGGGGCGGAACCGAGGCTTACAAGGAATATGAAAACAAGACAAACGGACGCACAAAAAGCGATTCTGATGCACTTGCAGAGGGTATGGATATGATTATGGGTGAGTTTTCCGTGATTATGAAAAAAGATATTGCACACGAAAGTGAAGAGGCACAGGAGCTTGTAAAAAGGCTTCAGGGTTATATCACATCAAACTTTTATACCTGCACCAAGGAAATCCTTGCAGGGCTCGGACAGATGTATGTTCTTGACGAAAGATTCAGAAATAATATCGACCGACACGGTGACGGTACGGCACAGTTTATCAGCGAGGCAATTAGTGTTTATTGCAGATAATAAAACCAAAAGCAAACCGGTCAGGTGATCAGTTTGCTTTTTTTATTGTACTTATGATAAAAAGATGCTATAATAAGGGCAAAGAAAAAGTGGGGAGGAAGTAAATGAAAAAGCTTTATGAAAAAAGTGAGCTTACTTTTTCAATAATCTGGATAGTGGTTTACTGTGTTTTTATGAGTCTTGCCGACGACCTTTCTGAAAGGACAGGAGTTAAAAACTCCGTAAGTCTTCCGATTGCGTTGGTGCTGTCAGCGCTGTTGCTTGTTTTCGTTAAAAGAAACGGACTTATGAAAAGGTACGGCTTATGCAAGTCAGAGGTAAGTGCGAAGAAAATGCTTTATTATATTCCTCCCGGAGTTATGCTTTTGGCGAATCTGATGTTCGGTGTAAGGCTTAATATGTCCGTGACAGAAACAGTTCTTTATATGCTTTCGATGCTTTGTGTCGGCTTTCTCGAGGAAATTATTTTCCGTGGTCTTCTCTTTAAAGCTATGGCGAAGGACGGGCTTAAAAGTGCTGTTATTGTGTCGAGCGTTACCTTCGGAATCGGTCACATAATTAACCTTTTCAACGGCTCGGGCGCTGAGCTTTTGCCGAATCTTCTGCAGGTTGTCTATGCTGTGGCGGCAGGGTTTATGTTTGTGATGATTTTTCTTAAAAGCGGAAGTCTCATTCCCTGCATATTATGTCACGGAGTTTTCAATGCATTGAGCGCCTTTGCCGATGAAACGGCCCTGACGGTAACAGACAGAATTGTGTCCTGCCTTTTCCTTGTGGCTGTAAGCGGCTTTTACGGTGTATATCTTGCAAAAAAAGATAATAAAAAAGATGCTTTCTGACAGCATCTTTTTTTGTTTCAATTATTTCTTCTTCAAAAGATTTTCAATAAGAATGCTTAAGCGGGCAAAAAGGTTTTTAAAGAAATCAGTAATACGGGTAAAGAAGGAAACCTTTTCTTGCTTTTGCGGTGTTGTTTCGTCCTTTATGATAGTGTCGTTCTCTCTGTCATATAAAGAGAATCTTCCGAGCTCCGCTGTGTCACAGGTAAGCTCTTTTTCCGCAAAGAGAAAATCCTTGTAATATTTTTCGACGGGTGACATTTCCGCGTGGGTTATATCCTTGATAAACCAGGTCTTTTCGGGGAAGAGACAGGTTGAAGCATCAACGGTCTTGTCGGGGGAGATATACCTTGCATCCTTGCCCTCGAGAGCCTTATCGCTGAAATAAGTGCCTACGGAAGCAGTTTTTGCACCGAGGGAGGTCGATCTTGTTTCGATAACTGTGTCGCCGATAAGCTTTGAGGTTTTTGAAAGAGGGAAGGAGGGGGCGCCGTATCTTGAAATAACGGCAAAGTTACCTGCGGTATCAAAGGCCTTGAGAGTGTCTGCTTTATTCTTTCTTACGGTGCTGTTATAAAGGCTTACTCTTGCTTTGAGAGCTGAGAGGTCTTTATCCTTGAGAAGATCGTCAAAGATATAAGCCATAGCCTCGTCAATATATTCGTCGGATACCATTGCCCACATTGAAGGCCAGTAGCCGAAAAGGGGAGCAAAGGTTTCTTTATATAATACGGGAGAAAGCTCATTGATTATCATATCAACGAAAAGGGTGAAAAGCTCAGGAATACCGGCAATGTTGAAAAGGTCAACAATGCTGGCTGTGAGGCTTTCATAATCCTCTTCACCGAGGCTGTATTCAAGAAAGTAAGCGAAGGTAGCGGAGTCTAAGGTGAGCTTGCCCGTAAGGAGGTTACCGACGATTGCCACACCGTCGCAGGCGGGGGAGTCGAAAACGAGGGATGAAACCTTGTCGTTGCCGTATTCGGTAAGATAAGAAAGAGCAACAGTGCTTCCGAAGGAGTGGCAGGCAAGAGCAACCTTGTCGCAGCCGCTTATGGAAAGGATATGATTAATATAAGCATTGAGCTCATCGGCAATAACAAGGGGGTCGCCACGCCAGTCATAATGGAAGGTGAGCTCGGAATAGGGTGAAACGAGAGTCGGCGCAGGGTTAAAATCAACACCTGTTCCTTCTTTTGCATCACCGGTGCTTTCGTTGAACCAATCAGCAAAAGCGATGTTGATTTCTGTGGAAAGAGCGAGGGCGAGAGCATCGGCATCTCCGTTGGCTGAATAAGTGACAAGAGCCGGAATAAGCTTTTTTTCCACTATTTTAAGAAGGGTATCGTTGTCGGGTATGTCGATGACCTTTTCGGGATCATTGTCCGTGTAAACCTCACTTGACTTGTAGCCGGGGATGAAAATTACGGGACAGTCCTGCTTCCCGAAGGGTGCAGCAAAGGCAGTGACTGACATTGAGAACAGCATAATAGCTGAAAGAAGGATGCATAAAAATTTTTTTGATAGTTTCATAAAAACTCTCCTTTTTGATTTATAAGAATAATATACTATAATTATTCTCGGGTGTCAATTGTAAGATAAATTAAAAATGAGGCTGAAAACTATCAGCCTCGCAAATGATTTACATTTTTCCTTTGACGGCAAAAACTACACCTGTGTCAGTATTCTGACAGCCATAGCCATAGCCGTGACATTCGAAAATTCTCTTACAGATGGGGAGTCCCATACCCGTCGAGGAGCCGTCTCTCGTTCTGGAAACATCCTGCCTTTCAAAAATGTTCCAGATGTTTTCCGCAGTTTCCTTGCTTAAAAGCTCGCAGGTGTTGAAAACTTCGAGTATAAAGCTGTCCTTTTCTGTTTTCAGAGTGACGTTGATTCGCTTTTCTCCCGTGGTGTATTTGACGGCATTTGAAAGATAGTTATCTACGGCTAAAGCCATCAGCTTCGGATTACAGCTTACATAAATATCCTTTTCGGCATTGAGTGTCAATTCCGCACCTGATGATTGAGCGAAGGTAAGATATTTTTCCACCTCCTCTTTTACTAAAGCGGAGAGGTCACACTTTTCCTTTTCGATTTTGTCGGTGGAGGAAAGGCGGTTAAAGGTAAGCAGAGAAATGACGATGTCATTCATTCTCCGTGCTTCCTCGTATACGGATTTTATGTATTCATCCTTTTTGTCCTCTACGGCACCCTCTAAAATGCATTCACACTGATTTTGTATAACGGCTAAAGGTGTTTTCAACTCGTGGGCGGCGGCAGAGATAAAGGTGCGCTTGGATTTTTCTAACTCCTCTTTTTTTCTTAAATATTTTATAGAGACGAAAAGAATTAATGCCGTAGGTAAAGCAAAGGCGAATATCAGAAATATTTCAGTGCGAAGGAAATATGCCGAAGTCAGAGCTCGGACATACGTGTTTTCCTTTACAGCAATATAAAGCTGATAATTGAATTCATCGTTAATTTTTATGGGATAAGCCTGTGTGATGCTCGTGGTGGTATAGTGGTTATAGCGGTATCTTTCATCATCAAGCTTTTCACGGAGCATTTCGGTGTAATTCTTTTCGAATAACCTTTCACCTTCTCCCCAAAGGTTGAAATCTATGTTATAAAGGTTATTCTTGAAGGTTTTAGACGGCTCCTTATCTGTGAAATAAAATGATTTTTCTCTTTTTTCATCTGAGCTTACCATACGGATTTCAACAGGAATATATTTATCTTCTTCCTGATAAAAGGAGATATATTTTACATATGCAAGTGAATTAAAATATCTGAAGCGTATCATTTCCTTACGCAGAGAAGGAGTCATATAATCTTCCAACTTGAAAAAGTAACATTTTTTGTTATTCGCATTTACTGAGCTTATAAAGATGGCTGTTTCGCCTATAGAAACGATGTTGTTATTTTCATCAAGTATTGCCGTCTGATGCGGAGTTCCGGTGGTCCAACCGTCGGCAAGAAAGGCTATATAATCAGTTATGGGAATATCCGAGTACTCCAGTCGTTCCTCTAAATTCAGATAATTCTCTATCATAGAAAGGATTTCGGCAGGTCTGCGGGAAAGGTTTGAGCGTACATTTTTATATGAGGCAGAATAATTGGCACAGCTTGAAACAGTAAAAAAGAAAAGTGACAGTGCGATTATTATAGAACACAGTTTTTTTCTGTTCATTTTTCATCCTCCTTTTTAAAAGCATAGCCTGCACCGATAATAGTCTTGATGCAGTCGGCGTGTTCTCTTAAAGATTTTCGGATTCTCTTTATATGCGTATCAACCACTCTTTCGTCACCGTCGTAATCATAGCCCCATATTTTTCTGAGTATAACCTCACGGGATAGAATATTACCCTTGTTTTCCATTAGAATAGCCAACAAGTCGAAATCCTTGGAAGCGAAAATGATTTCTCTTTCTTCGCAGAAAACCTTTCGTGTGCCGTAGTCGAGGGTAATGCCTCTGACGGAGAGTTGCATTTGCAGATTTATACCCTTGTGTCTGTTTACGGTGGTGATTATCTTTTCCGTCAGCACCGAAAGTGGAAAAGGCTTTATGATGTAATCGTCACCACCTAATTTGTACCCCTTCAGTAAATCTTCTTCTTCTCCCAAGGCGGAAAGAAAGATTATGGGCGTGTTTGAAAACTTTCTTATCTCTTTGCAGGCAGTAAGTCCGTCCGTATACGGCATAAGCACGTCCATAATAATCATGTCGAAGTCTTTTTCTTCGGCCTTTTCTATAGCTTCTCTTCCGTTTGATGCCACGGTAACGTAAAAGCCTTTGGCGGTGAAATAGTCATAAAGGGTAGTTCGGATTTTTATTTCATCGTCACAAACGAGAATTTTTAGCATTATTATCATCTCCTTTCGCCATTATAATACATATACGGTATGTACTCCAAGTGTCACCGGAGAATTTTTTAGTTTTTTTGTCGTTTTTAAGAAGCGTAACACAAAAAATCTCCCCCGGAAAAACGGAGGAGATTTTTTAAAAGGTTGATTATTTTGTTAATTCATAGGTATCCTGAGCGATGAGAAGCTCTTGATCGGTGGGGATAACAAGAAGCTTGAGAGCAGAGTCGTCAGTTGAAATTTCGATTTCCTTGCCTCTTACGCTGTTTGCTTCTTCACAGATTGTGGTGCCCATAAAGCCGAGCTTTTCAGCGATTCTTGTGCGGTAGTGGGGGTTATTTTCACCGATACCGCCCGTGAATACTACTGCATCCACGCCGCCCATAGCAGCTGCGAAGCCGCCGATGTATTTGATGAGCTCGTGACAGAGCATTGATTCAACGAGCTGAGCTCTCTTATCACCGCTCTTTGAACGGCCTTCGATTGTTCTGTTGTCGCTTGTTGCTGTGCCTTCGATTTCGTTGAAGTCCTCGTCATATTCTGCGGTAAGGCCGAGCATACCTGACTTTTTGTTGAGGATATTGTCAACTTCCTTTGCAGTGAGGTTTTCTCTTTCGCAAAGAACAGCGATGATGGCCGGGTCAATGGAGCCTGAACGTGTACCCATCATGATACCTTCGAGGGGAGTGAGACCCATTGTGGTGTCGAAGCACTTGCCGCCCTTGATAGCAGAGATAGAGGAGCCGTTGCCGAGATGGCAGGTAACAACTCTGAGCTCGTCAGCGTTATACTTGCCGGGATATTTCTTCATAAGGAAATCAGTTGTACGGGCAGAAACATATCTGTGGCTTGTGCCGTGGAAGCCGTAACGTCTGATGCCATGCTTGAGATAATACTTGTAGGGAAGAGCATACATATATGCATAATCGGGGATAGTCTGGTGGAAAGCAGTGTCAAAAACTGCTACCTGGGGAATACCCTTCATGATTTCCTCGCATACTTCGATACCCATAAGGTTTGCGGGGTTGTGAAGAGGACCGAGGGGGATGCACTTTCTGATTGCTGCCTTAACATCCTCTGTAACAACAACGCTGCCGCTGAATTCTTCACCGCCGTGAAGAACACGGTGGCCAACAGCTGAAATGTCGTTCATTGAAGTGAGAACACCGTTTTCACTGTCGGTAAGTGTTTCGAGAAGAATTGTGATTGCGTCGTGATGGTCTTTTGCTTCTACAGGCTTTTTGTCAAGAAGCTTTACTTCTTTGCCGTCTTTGTCGATTTTGTGAGTAAAAGTACAGGCTGTACCGATCTGTTCAAAGATACCCTTAGCGAGAACCTTTGCTTCAGGCATATCGAAAACCTGGTACTTTAATGAAGAAGAACCTGCATTGATGATTAATTCTTTAAAACTCATTTTTTGCACCTCTCAAAAAAATAACTATTCTTTGGCAGAAATTACCGATAAACTGCCTTAACTCAGTTATTATATCACATTGTTTTTTATTTTTCCACTATTTGAGAGGTTTTATTTATCAATATTTGAAGAAAAATCTTTTCTTCTGTGATTGCGAAAAGAGAAATATTGTCGGTTTTGCATAATTTCTCACTCATAATATGGACAAGATGCCCTTTCGGATGTTAAATGGTACAAAAAAACAAAATTTTCTTTGGTAAGTTTGAATATTGAAAACCGAGGCTTCAGGTGGTAGAATATAACACGTTGATCAGGAGAACTTACAGCAGATTTGGCTGCTTTTAAAACGAGAAAATATATTATGAAGAAATGAGGACGTCCTATGGGCGTCCTTGTTGCTTTTTATTATGATAACCTATTGATTTTTCCGAAAAGATAAGTATAATAGTATGCAATAGGATAGAGGTGCGTAAAAAATCAGTAGCTTTTCCGAGGTGCTCAGATGCCGGTGAAAAAAAGCGAAAGGGTTTTATGCCGAAGCGGCATTCTTTCTGAGAAGATGTCTGCTGGGTGGCGGAATAACATTCCGCCAACTGTCGCTTTGCGGAGAGCTATCATACGTAACCGTGTGCTTTTATGAGGTCTCTGCGTTGAGACCTCTTTTTTAATTTTAAAACAAAGGAGACAAAAAAATGCGAAACTCAAAGAAAAGCATAGCAAAAATTCTTCTTGCCGTTATGGTCATTTTTGCTCTTGCAATCCCCATGTCAAGCACTGCTTTTGCAACAGAGGCAGTCGAAGGCGAAGATCTGATCCTCACCATCGGAGCAGATGCCGAAACAGCTTTTTCCGTTGATGTTGACGGTGAGGTAACCGATTACGATCTTACCGACGGTGAATCAGCTGCAGCATATGTTGATTCTTATGCCGACAATCTTACAAATGATCCCGGCTTCAAGGCACACATCGAAACTGCTCTTGCCAAGGTCCGTGAAAGCATCGGCTCTTATGCAACCTTTGCTGCTCTTCTCGCTCCCATCATTGCAATCGTTCTTGCACTCATCACAAAGGAAGTTTACTCTTCTCTTATTATCGGTATCGTTGTCGGCGGCTTCATTTATGCCGGCGGTAATTTCGAAACAGCAATCAACCACGTTCTCTTCGACGGTTTTGTTGCTTCTCTTTCCGATTCATATAATATGGGTATTATCATCTTCCTTGTTCTTCTCGGCGCTCTTGTTTCAATGATGAACAAGGCAGGCGGCTCCGCAGCCTTCGGCAGATGGGCATCAAAGCACATCAAGTCAAGAGTAGGTGCACAGCTTGCAACAATTCTTCTCGGCTGTCTTATTTTCATTGACGATTATTTCAACTGCCTTACCGTTGGTTCAGTTATGAGACCCGTTGCCGACGAACAGAAAATTTCTCGTGCAAAGCTTTCTTATGTCATTGACGCTACTGCAGCTCCCGTTTGTATCATCGCTCCCATCTCATCCTGGGCAGCAGCCGTTGCAGGCTTCGCAAGAGGCGCAGGCGCAGACAGCGGTATGAGCCTCTTTATACAGGCTATTCCCTACAACTTCTATGCAATCTTTACTATCATTATGATGGTTGTAATCGCTGTTATGAAGTTTGATTACGGCCCGATGAAGCTTCACGAAAAGAATGCTATGGAAAAGGGTGACCTTTTCACAAGCGGAACAAAGGTTGAAGCAGAGGATGCAGCCGCTAACCCCAAGGGTAAGGTTATCGATCTCGTTCTTCCCGTTGTTGTGCTTATTATCTGCTGCGTTATCGGTATGATTTATTCCGGCGGCTTCTTTGAGGGTACAGGCTTTATCGAAGCCTTCTCAAATTCAGACGCATCCGTTGGTCTTGTTATCGGTTCAGCTATCGCAATCGTTTTTGCTGTTGCATACCTTCTTATCAGAAGAGTCATTTCCTTCAAGGATGCTATGGCATCTCTTCCCGAAGGCTTCAAGGCAATGGTTCCCGCCATCCTTATTCTTACCTGCGCATGGACCCTTAAGGCTATGACCGATTCTCTCGGTGCAAAGATTTATATTTCACAGCTCGTTGAAGGCAGTGCAGGCGCACTTCAGGCTCTTCTTCCGGCTATCATTTTCCTTATTGCTGTCGGTCTTTCTTTCGCTACCGGTACATCTTGGGGTACCTTCGGTATTCTTATCCCCATCGTACTGAGCGTATTCGATTCAGGCAATCCTCTTATGATTGTTGCTATTTCCGCTTGTATGGCAGGTGCCGTTTGCGGTGACCACTGCTCACCCATTTCCGATACCACCATTATGGCTTCAGCCGGCGGTCAGTGCGACCATCTCAACCACGTATCAACCCAGCTTCCTTATGCTCTTACCGTTGCAGGCGTATCCTTCGTGACTTATATCATTGCGGGCTTCGTTCCTCATTGGTATGTTGCTCTTCCCGTAGGTGCTGTGCTTATGGTTGCAACTCTTCTCGTTATCAAAAAGGTATCATCCAAAAAGGCATAAGCTTTAATTAAAAACAGGGACTGCACTTGGGCGACACTTCGTAAGGAAGTTAGGGTTTTTACAGGCTCTTTTCCGCTTAAACATCACGAAAACTCCCCGTAATACACGAGTATGACGGGGAGTTTATCATTTCCTTTAAACGAAAAATATCTCTGTAAAAACTGCTTTGCACCTTTAAATTATGATATTTTTGATGCAGAACAAGGCGAAAAGCACAGAAATCCTTTCGGATTTCGAGCATTTTCAACGCAGTTATGCGCAGAAATAGCAAATTTTAAGGCCTAATATCCTTATGAAGTGGCGCCCTTCAGTGGTGCAGTCCTTTTGCTTTGGAATACATAAAAAAACAGAACTGCCCGAAAGCAGTTCTGTAATTAAGAGAGTGTTGACTTATACGTTTGCGTCTTCGCCTTCTTCTTCCTTGGGCTGGAACATAGCAATGATATCCTCAAAGAACTTCTTGAAAGCAGCGATGACTTCTTTGATTGTGTTGAGTACGTTTTCAACTGCGTCCATGACTACACCTCCTTATCAAATTCGCTCAAATAAATGATAACAAAAATGAAACCGTTTGTCAACGAAGGTAATGCATTATTAAAAAAAGTTAATATTTTGAAAAAATTTTTTTCAAAAATGGAAGAAATCATATCCGGAAAATAAAGCACATTTCATATGAAGCGGGATTTTATTTTTTCAATTTATACAAAAATGAAGTGCTGTTTTGTATATATAATACAGTTGACAGTTCCTTTAAAATATTGTATAATATTAGGGAAACAAAGTGAGCGACGGCTCACCTAAGTAATTTTATACATAGGAGATGTTAAGATGGACACAAGATTTGCAATTTCAAATTACCCCGATGCAAAAGAAGTTTGCGCAAAGCTCGACAAGCTCATTTCAATGCCTATCCACTCAATCAAGCCCGACGTGCTTAAGGCATATGAAGAAAACTACTTTGAAGCAAAATGCCAGAAATCAAAGGAAATGATCGCAGAAGCAAAGCAGATCATCCCCGGCGGCGTTCAGCATAACCTTGCTTTCAACTATCCGTTCCCCCTCGTTTTCACAAAGGCTGACGGTGCAAAGCTTTACGATATCGACGGTAACGAATATTATGACTTCCTTCAGGCAGGCGGCCCGACAGTTTTAGGCTCCAACCCGAAGATTGTCCGTGACCAGGTTATCGACCTTCTTAATACCTGCGGTCCCTCCACAGGTCTTTTCCACGAATTCGAATATAAGCTTGCAAAGAAGATTGCAGACTCAATGCCTACTGTTGATATGTTCCGTATGCTCGGTTCAGGTACAGAGGCTTGTATGGTAGCCTGCCGTGTTGCAAGACTCGCAACAAAGAAAAAGTACATCCTTAAAATGGGCGGTGCATACCACGGCTGGTCCGATCAGCTCGGTTATGGTATCCGTGTTCCCGGTTCAAAGTTTACTCAGGCAAGCGGTGTTCCCATCCGTCTTATGAGAGATACTCAGGAATTCTTCCCCGGTGACCTCAATGACCTCGAAAAGAAGCTTCGCAGAAACCAGCTTTGCGGCGGTACTGCAGCTGTATTCATTGAACCCATCGGTCCCGAAAGCGGTACACGTCCCCTTGACAAGGATTTCAACAAGGGTGTTGAAAGACTTTGCCGTAAGTATGGCGCACTCCTTATCTTTGATGAGGTTGTTACAGGCTTCCGTATCGGTATGTCCGGTGCTCAGGGCTACTACGGTGTTGAACCCGACCTCACCATCTTCGGTAAGGTTATCGCCGGCGGTTATCCCGGTGCAGGCGGTATCGGCGGTAAGAAGCAGTATATGCAGTACATGGGCGCAGGTCTTGATGCCAGCGGTATGAAGATCAAGAAGGCTTTCTGCGGCGGTACAATGGCTGCTACTCCTCTTTCATGCGTTGCAGGTTACTACACACTTGAAGAAATCGACAAGCAGAACGCTTGCCAGAAGGCAGGCCTTATGGGTGACAGAATCACCGCAGGTCTCAACCAGATTATCGACAAGTACAACCTTCCCTTCGTAGCATTCAACCAGGGTTCAGTATGTCATCTTGAAACTGTTGGTACAATGCACTTCTCAATCGACTGGGCTAAGCCTTGGGGCATCCCCAACGTGCTTAAGGAAACAAGTGCACGTAAGACTGCAATGACTCACATGGGTGCTGCTTATATGTCTGAAGCTCTTGTAACTCTTGCAGGCTCAAGACTTTACACATCCGCTGCATACAATGAAGAAATGATCGACGATGCTCTTGCTCGCTTCGACAAGGTTCTTTCAAACATTGCCTGCGTAGGCGAATAATTTAAAATGATTACTGAGGGCAGGCCTTTGCCTGCCCTCATCTAACCTTAATTTAAATCAGAAGGGGTGCTTATAATGGACATCTTAAAAGCAAAAGAAATAGTTGTTGAAGCAGGTAAACAGCTTGTTTCAACCGGTCTTATTGCCCGTACATGGGGTAATGTAAGCTGCCGTATCGACGACAAGCAGTTTGTTATCACTCCCAGCGGCAAGGCATATGAGACTCTTACTCCCGACGATATCGTTCTTGTTCAGATGGAAGATCTCTCCTATGAAGGCGATATCAAGCCTTCCAGCGAAAAGGGTATTCACGCACAGTGCTACCTTCATCGCCCCGACATCAACTTCGTAATTCACACCCATCAGGCAAACGCGTCCGTTGTGTCTGCCCTCGGCTGTGACATCAATAATATCGAAGGCTACAGCAAGGAGCTTATCGGTGACAATATTCCCGTTGCTGCTTACGGTCTCCCCGGCACAGGTAAGCTTCGTAAGGGTGTTGTCGGCGCTCTCGAGCGTTCCTCATCAAAGGCTGTTATTATGAAGCATCACGGCGCAGTTTGTCTCGGCACAGATTACGACGATGCTTTCAAGGTAGCAAACGAGGTTGAAAAGGTTTGTGCTGAATTTGTTGCGAAGAAATATGCAGCAGTTACAAGCAAGGTAACTGAAGGCTTCACCGATGTTTATAATTATATCGTTGACACAAAGGCAAAGGCAGAGCTTCCCAAGGCTCCCCTTACCGCTTATGACAGCATCAGAGTAGACGATGCTCTTATTCTTTCCGACAAGGAAGGCAACACAGTTTCCGTTGTTGGTCTTTGCCCCTGCTGTGATGAGCTTATCAAGGGTGATAAGTATCCCTCAGAAGCAGATCTTCATAAGGCTATTTATAACAGCCGTGAGGATATCGGTGCTATCATTCATTCACAGAAGGAAGCTATTACTGCCGCATCAAAAATCGGCGCAACAGTAAAGCCCTTCCTTGATGACTTTGCTCAGATCGTCGGCGTTACCGTAAAGTGCGCTGAATTCGATGCAGGCGACACACTCAAGTCAGGCAAGAAGGTTGCCAAGGCCTTAGGCGGCAAGAGCAGAAATGCTGTTCTTCTCAAAAACAACGGAGCGGTTTGCTGCGGTCCCAATAAGGATGAAGCAGGTGCAACTGAAATGGTTATGGAAAAGAACTGCAAAACCTATCTCGCAAGTGAGCTCTTCGGCGGCACAAAGCCAATCGGCAAGATTGACTCTATTCTTATGAACTTTGTTTACAGAGTCAAGTATTCAAAGCAGAAATAAAAAAGACAGGAGAAAAGAAATGAAAAAGCTTTCATCTCTTCTTCTGACTTTGGTTATGATGTTCGGCAGCGTTACTTTCTTAAGTAGCGCTGTTTCCGATATTGAGCATAAGCTTCAGTTCAGAGAAGACGGAACATTTAAAATATTACAGATTTCCGATATCCAGGACTGCTTATATCTGCGTCCTCTCACAAAAAGATTTATAAAAGATCTTCTTGACAGAACTCAGCCTGACCTTGTTGTGCTTACGGGGGATAATATCGGCCCCTACAATGCTCATTTCAGATGGTCAAACAAGCTTCTTATCAAGACGTTTATGCAAATTTTTGAGGAAAGAGGCGTAAAGGTTGCGGCTGTTTTCGGTAATCACGACAGCGAAAACAAATGCAACAAGGACGAGCAGTTTGCTTTTTATCAGGAATATTCCTGCTTTATCGGTGCAGAAACCGAGGAAGCAAAGATGCTGAGCGGCTGCGGTACTTATAATATTCCGATTATGTCAAGCGAGGACAACACGAAAAAGGCGTTTAATCTCTGGATGTTCGACTCTCAGGAATATAACACCGAAAACGACCTTGGCGGTTACGGCTGTGTTCAGAAGGACCAGATAGAATGGTACGAAAAAACAGAGACGGCCCTCACAAAGGAAAACGGAGGAAAGCCCCTTCCTTCCCTTGCTTTCCAACATATTATTATTCCCGAAATCTGGGACGTTTTAATTAAAACCGGTGAAGCAGACGAGGAGGGTAAAATTCTTACTACAACAAAGGATTATGTTAAGGAATATTCCGTTGTAAAGAATAAAACTGTTTACACTCTTCCCAAGGAATACAGAGGCGAGGATGAATTCTTAAGTGAAACTCCCTGTCCGCCCGAATACAGCAACGGCCAGGTGCAGTCTATGATAAAGAACGGTAATGTTCTCGGCATTGCTGTCGGTCACGACCATAAAAACAGCTTCGTAATCCCTTATGAGGGCGTGGATATTATCCAGACTCCCACGGTAGGCTTCGGCTCTTACGGTGACGAAAACCGAGGAGCAAGACTTATCACTCTCAATGAAAAAGATCTTTCCGATTATGAAACAGATGTAATTTTCTTCAGAGATTATTACACCACTGACGATAAGGCATTTAATAACAGAGTTATCGCAAACAATGATATGTATTCTGTTCCCACCAGACTCCGGGCTATGGTTAAATGGTGGTTCTACAGTATATTTTAACGGTAAATATGATTACGAACAATGATTATGAAAAGGCAGTTTTGCTCGTTGATTTCGTGAAAGAGGTCAGAGACAGAGCGGCCGATAAACAAACCGTAACCGACATACGGTTTACTCCGGTAGCCGGAGGATATGAGGTAAGTCTTGTGTGCGGCGGAAGAAATGTAAAAGTTACTGCTGAGGTCAAAGGCTTTTTCTCTAAAAAACTGATAATAAAAAGGTATGCCGGCGGTAAAAGGACCGCATCATATAAGGCTCACAGTAAAGAGGAAATCTCTTTCTGTACAGAACAGCTTTTAAAGTAATCCGAATCGAATAAAAAATGAGAACTGCAAAAGTCACCGACTGATGCAGTTCTTGATTTTTTATATCATATTTAACCACACGCGCATCTGGTTTTCGCCTCTGTTGCCCCAAAGATAATAGGGGACAGCCTTAAGAGTGCAGGGTGTGTAGGTAGGTTCTTTTTCACTGTAAAGGCTGTCTTCGAACTCTGCTTTATAGCCTTCAATTTCAAGCATAACCGTTTCACCTAAGGTGCTGTCGGCTATGTTTTTTTCTTTTATCTGACCCTTTCTCTTCAAGGAAAGAGACAGAATATCCTTTCCGTTGTCAACACCTTCAAAGCAATAAACGAGAGGGCCACGTATAAGGGCAGCCATGCCCGTAAGTGCGGGTACCTTGCTGTCGGCGTAAATGAATTTCGGTGTGCCGTCAAGAATGAGAAGCACCTCGTCATTATCAGCCACAGAGAAATAAATATAACCGTCCTTTGCCTCGGCAGAAGCTTCCTTTGAGTTAATTTTAAGTGAGTATGCTTTACTCCATTGTGGAACCCTTACGGCAAGAGCACCGTTCCCTTTTACGGTATATTTAACTGTGAAATCATAGGGATAATCCGTTTCACAGATAAGACTCATTCCGTTTGCAAAATTAATTCTTCCGTCGCAGAAAAGATGGCAGTAGCATATATCATCCTTTTCCGCATAGGCATAGGTGCCAAGGGAGGAAACAAGCCTTGCCACATTCGGAGGACAACAGGCGCAGGTGTACCATTTAGGTCTTTGGGTCAGCACGTGACGGTGGGTGCAGGCCTTTTCGGTTATACCCGGGATAACCTCAAGGGGATTTACATAAAAGAATCTTTCACCCGTGATTTCCATACCGCCGAGAACAGTGTTATAAAAGGCCTTTTCCATTATGTCGGCATATTCGCCCTTGATTTCATTCTGAAGCATCTGACGGGCAAAAAACATAAGTCCGATTGAAGCGCAGGTCTCTCCGTAAACCGTGTCGTTGGGAAGGTCATAATCAACAGTAAAGGCTTCTCCGTGCACCGTTGAGCCGATTGCTCCTGTTATATACATTCTTTTTCTTACTATGCTCTGCCAGAGGTTTTTGCAGGCAATGAAAAGCTCTTTATCTTCTGTTCTTGCGGCAAGATCGGCCATAGCCGTGTAAAGATAAACTGCACGCACCGAGTGTCCGACAGCATCCTTCTGCTCTCTTACGGGTGCGGCACTCTGCTGGTATTCGTGGTTGCGTCCGTCGCCGTTCCATACTGTCCAGTCGCGGCTCTTTCTTTCCTTTTCGTAGTAATGGGGGTCAACACCTCTTATATCAATGAAATGCTTTGCGAGGGTCAGATATTTTTCATCCTTTGTTATTTCATAAAGACGAAGCAGTGCAAGCTCAATTTCGGGATGGCCGGGATAGCCCTTGTGGCCGCCTTCAATAAAAACGTCATAAATATGGTCGGCATTTTTTCTCATAACCTTCAGAAGGCTGTCCTTGCCCGTAGCCTCATAAAAGGCGCAGGCGGCTTCAATAAAATGTCCGCTGCAGTAAAGCTCGTGGCCCTCAAGAATATTTGTCCAGCGCTTATCCTTATCCTTGATTGTATAGAAGGTGTTGAGATAGCCGTCTTCATCCTGGGCGGCGGCAATTAAGCCGATAAGCTCATCGGCTGTTTTTTCGAGCTTTCCGTCGGGGAAAACAGCGAGAGAGTGTGACACTGCCTCAAGCCATTTTGCAGCATCGCTGTCCTGAAAAACCATTCCGTAAAAGCCGTCGTCCGTATCCTCGCCCCGGAGTGCCTTAGCTGCGTTGATAAAGTTTTTCACAACGTGGCTTTTTTCTGTGTCCTCGTTAAGGTCGCAAAGCACATTATACTGATAGGGAATAACCTTTTCTTTTATAAGCTTCTGGTATTTTCCGGTAAAGCCCTTTCCCGGAATGTAGGAGAGGGGAGAAATTGATTCTGATGTCTTCATATTTTTTTACCTTTTCAGATTTTTTTCAATTGTAGCACGGTTTTTACAGAAAAGCAACAAAAGATGATTTTACTATGGATTTATATATTTAGTTTACACTTTATTCATAATACATTGGTATAATAAACTATAATTGCCTGCTTATATGCAATTTTGCTTAAAATATAATCGAAACTATAATTTTTATCGGAGGTAAAACTGCCTTGATACGACTTCTCGGACTTTTAAAACAGCTCAAAAAAACTGCCATTGCAGCAATGCTTTTCGTGGTTCTTTCTCAGCTTTGCACCCTGTCACTCCCTGTGCTTATGTCACAGATTATCAATAACGGTATAGCGAACGGAGATATCTCTTATATTACAAGAGTAGGCATCATAATGATGTGTGTTTCCGCTGTAGGTGTGGGTGTTTCTGTGCTTAACAGTTATTTTTCCAGCAAGACCTCTGCCGCTTACGGCAAGGTTCTAAGAAGAGAGATTTTCCTTAAGGTTGAATCTCTTTCTCAGACCGATATCGACCTTATCGGTACACCGTCTCTTATTACCCGCTGCACGAACGATGTAAGAGTTATGCAGGACTTTGTTCTTACGGGTCTGCGTATGATAATTTCTGTGCCGGTTATGCTTGTCGGCGGTGTTATAATGGCATTTTTCCTCAATGCAAGGCTTGCAATGATTATTTTTGCCATCATTCCCATTATCGCAGTTATTGCCGCAATAGTAATCAAAACCGTTATACCTATTTTCAGAAAGAGACAGAAGCTCATTGATAAGGTAAACAGCTATATGCGTGAAAAAATCAGCGGTATAAGAGTTATCAGAGCCTTTGGCAGAATGGAAACTGAAGACGAAAAATTTGACGAGACAAACAACAGTCTTTCTGCTCTTACTCTCCGTTTTCAGCGTTTCATGTCTGTTCTTATTCCTATTTGCATTGTTATAATTATTCTTGCTCTTGACACTCTTATTCTTGTTGCGGCAAGAACCTACGATAAAATGGACTATATCCTTCAGGCGGACAAGCTCGCTTCGGCAATCGGTGACCTTCAGGCCTTTGTTATTTATATGATAATGATAATTTCCTCTGTTACTATGGCGGCGGCAATGTTTGTTATCGTTCCCCGTGCGAGAATTTCCGCTAACAGAATTACCGAAATATTGGAAATCGTACCCGTTATCACTGAGCCCGAAAAGGCGGAAAAGACTGATGAGAGCAAAAAGGGAACCGTTGAATTCCGCAATGTTTCCTTCGGTTATGCCGATGCAGCGGAAAAGGTTCTTTCCGACATTTCTTTCACAGCCGAGCCGGGTAAGGTAACCGCCATTATCGGCGGTACGGGCAGCGGTAAAAGCACTCTTGTGAATATGATACCCCGCTTTTACGATGTAACGGAGGGTGAAATTCTTTTTGACGGCGTCGATGTAAGAAAGCTTTCTCAGGATGACCTTCGCTCCCGTATAGGCTTCATTCCACAGAAGGCGTGCCTTTTCAGCGGAAGCATTGAAGAAAATCTTTGTTACGGCGACGAAAACGCAAGCGAAGAAAGAATGAGACTTGCTCTCGACATTTCACAAAGCAGCGAATTTGTCGATAAAATGCCCGATGGAATAAAGACCTTTGTAAGCCAGAACGGTACAAATCTTTCCGGCGGACAGAAGCAGCGTCTTTCTATTGCCCGTGCACTGACAAGAGACGCGGAGGTATATATCTTTGACGACAGCTTCTCTGCTCTTGACTTTACCACCGATGCAAAGCTCCGCCATGCAATAAAGGAAAATCTTACGGCGACGGTTATCATTGTTGCCCAGAGAGTCGGAACAATTATCGACGCAGACCGCATTATTGTTCTCGACAGAGGTAAAATATGCGGTATGGGTACTCATAAGGAGCTTATGGAAGGCTGTGAGCTGTACCGCGAAATTTATGATTCACAAATCGAAAAGGAGGAAGAATAATGACTGAGAAACAAATTTCCTCCAAAAAAGAAGTTACTACATACTCCGGCGACAAATATGCCGCCTACAGAGAGCAGACCAAAATCGAAAAGGAAAAGCCGAAGAACTTATTGCAGACGGCAAAAAAGCTTCTTGTTTTTCTTAAGGGTAAGGAGCTCGCACTTATTGTTACTGCCGTATGTGCAGGAATAAGTGCTTATTTAACCATACTCGGCCCCGAATATTTAGGTGATATAATTGATGTTCTCGACGCACAGATAAAAAATAAGCTTGCAACGGGAAGCATGGATTTTTCACCTATTTACAGCATTCTTGTCACCATTATTGTGATTTACTCTTTCAGCTCAATTTTCGGATTTATTCAGCATTACATTATGGCAGGTGTTGTCCAGAGCCTTATCACAGAAATCCGTCATAAGCTTAACCGCAAGCTTTCAAAGCTTCCTCTCTCTTATTACGACAGCTATAATAAGGGCGACATTCTGAGCCGTATGATAAACGATGTTGACAATATGAATAACACCCTGCAAAACAGCATTCTGCAGATTATAACCTCTTTTGTCACCTTCGTGGGCATTTTTGCCATTATGCTCAGACTGAGTGTTTCCCTTTCTCTGGGCTCGCTTTCGCCCTTCCCGATCTGTATAGTTATTGCTCTTGTTATTCTGAATTTCTCAAAGGTTTATTTCAGAAAGCAGTGGAAGGTTACCGGTGATGTAAACGGTCATATCGAAGAAATGTTTACGGGACATAAAATAGTAAAGGCCTTCGGACACGAGAAAAAAGCCATTGAAGAGTTTGATATCATCAACGAAGAGCTTTATAATACAAGCCGTAAGGCGCAGTTCCTTTCAGGTATTCTCGGTCCTCTGATTAACTTTGCAAATAATGCAGGCTATGTAATTATCTGCGTTATCGGCGGTTACCTTATCGTCAAGGAGAGGCAGAGCGTCGGTGCAATCACCGTCTTTATTGCCTATTCAAAAATGGTAATGCAGCCCATCGTTGACCTGAGCAACATCGCAAATAACCTTCAGTCCTCTCTTGCCAGTGCAGAGCGTGTCTTTGATGTTCTTGAGGCTGAGGAAATTGAGCCTGACAGCGAAAATCCCAAAAAGATTGAAACCGGCTCAACAATTACCTTCAAGGATGTTTGCTTCTCTTACCTTCCCGAAAAGCCTCTTATTGAAAACTTCAACCTCCATGTTGAAAAGGGTCAGCTTGTGGCCATCGTAGGTCCCACGGGTGCAGGTAAGACAACCATAGTAAATCTTCTTATGAGATTTTATGAAATCCAGAGCGGTGAAATCCTTCTCGACGGAATAAATATAAGGGATATCACCCGTAACAACCTGAGAAAGATACTCGGTATGGTGCTTCAGGATACCTGGCTTTTCAAGGGCACCATAAGAGAAAATATAATGTACGGTAAGCCCGAGGCTACCGAAGAGGAATTTCTTAATGCCGTAAAGGCGGCGAAGGTTGATAAATTTGCTCATACTCTTTCCGAGAGCTACGACACAATGCTCGAGGAGGACGGAATCAACCTTTCCGTCGGTCAAAGACAGCTTATCACCATCGCCAGAGCAATTCTTGCTTCGCCGGATATTCTTATTCTTGACGAGGCAACCTCTTCCGTTGATACAAGAACAGAGGTCCAGATACAAAAGGCGATGACCAATCTTATGAAGGGTAGAACAAACTTTGTTATTGCCCACCGACTTTCTACCATAAGAGGGGCAGATGCAATCATCGTTATGAATGAGGGCAGAATTGTCGAAATAGGAAAACACAGTGAGCTTCTCAAAAAAGGTGGATTTTATGCCGAGCTTTATAATTCACAGTTTTCCGTTTAAAAGAAAAATAATTTAGCCATACTTTTGAGAAAGGGGGAGTTCAATGGAAAAGAAAACCTATGATAACGGACTGAGAGTCTTTTTTGATGAAAGACCTGACAGCCGTTCTGCCACTGTGGGAATATGGGTTGCAAGCGGATCAAAAAATGAAAACGACAGCAACAACGGCATATCTCATTTCATTGAGCATATCCTTTTTAAGGGCACAAAAAAGAGGACAGGCTTCGAAATTGCCGAGGGCATGGATGAAATCGGAGCCTCCTATAACGCATATACTACAAAGGAATACACCTATTTTTATGTAAAGGCACTCGATTATCAGCTTATAAAGGCGACAGATCTGCTTTTTGATCTTTTCAAAAATCCCCGTCTTGATGAAAAGGACATCGAAACGGAAAAGGGAGTCATTCTTGAGGAAATCGCCATGTGCGAGGACGACCCTTCGGAAAAATGCTTTGATGTGGCTGAAAAGGGCATATATGAGGGCAGCGGTCTTGCCTATGAAATACTCGGAACAAAGGAAACGGTTTCAGGTATGAAAAAGGAAGATATCGTTTCTTATATGAGTGCCTATTATGTGCCCGAAAGAACGGTAATCGGAGTCAGCGGAAATTTCAAAAAGGAAGAAATTGAAGAAAAGATAAACGAATATTTCGGTGAGGATAAAAACACCGGAAACAATATAAGAACCGAAGCCGAGCCCTTCACTCCCGATGTAAGAACACTTACAAAGGATGTGGAACAGACTCATATTCTTATGTCCTTTAAGGGTATTCCCGTTCAGCATGAGGACCTTTATCCCTTACAGATATGCTCCTTTGTTCTTGGTCTGGGGCCGTCATCTCTTCTCGGAAGAAGAATAAGGGAGGAATTAGGTCTTGTTTACGGAATAGAATCCTTTCTTGTAAGGTTTGCGGGAGGCGGAACGATTGAAATATCGATGAGTCTTGCACCTGCATCCGAGGAAAAGGCAATAAGGGAATCTCTTGAAATAGTAAGCGGACTCAAGGATTCTCTCGCTCAGCGGCAGATAACCATTGCAAAGGAAAAGCTTGCATCAAGCTTTATAATGTCCCGTGAGCAGCCTCAGTCAAGGTTTTCATCCACCGGCTATAATATGCTTCTTTTGGGCAGGGAAATCACAGATGATGAAATTATTGAGGCAGTAAGAGCTGTAACACTTGAAGACGTTAAAAGAGTAGCAGAGGAATATTTTGATATTTCAAAAATGAGCTTTACCGCCGTGGGTAAGGTCGGAGAAAAAGAAAAATACAAAAAAATTATATCGGAATTTATAAAAGAGGGCGAATGAAATGAATCCTATAGGACAGGCAAAAAGATTGGTGGTTAAGGTTGGCACCTCAACTCTTACCTATGAAACAGGAAAAATCAATATCAGAAGAATGGTGAAGCTTTGCTCCGTTCTTGCTGATTTACATAATTCGGGAATTGATGTTGTTCTTGTGACTTCGGGCGCTATCGGTGTCGGTGTCGGAAAGTTAGGACTTTCGGAAAGACCGAAGGATATTCCCGGAAGACAGGCGGCAGCTACCGTCGGTCAGTGCGAGCTGATGTTTATGTATGATAAGTACTTCGGAGAAAACGGAGTCAAGACCGGTCAGTTGCTTATTACCAAAAGCGACATTGAAAACGACAAAAGAAGAGAAAATCTTGAAAACACCTTTGAAAAGCTTTTTGAATACGGTGCAGTTCCCATCGTAAACGAAAACGACTCCGTGGCTACGGAGGAAATCGTATACGGTGACAATGACAGCCTTTCCGCTATCGTTGCAAGGCTTATTAAGGCTCAGGGTCTTATCATTCTTTCGGATATTGACGGACTTTTTGATGATAATCCCAATGAAAACCCCGATGCACAGCTTATTCCTGTGGTAAAGGAAATTACCGACGAAATAAGAAAGCTTTGCGGCGGTGCGGGAACAAACAGAGGAACGGGCGGAATGATAACAAAAATTCATGCCGCTGAAATTGCCACAGAGGCGGGAATTCCCACGGTGGTAATGAACGGCACCCAGCCTCAGGATATTTATAAGCTTATCGACGGACATAATACAGGCACACTTTTTACTGCGAAATAAACCTGAAAATTTAAAAAAGGCAGGGAGAAAATATGGATTTTTTAAGCAAGCTTCTCGCATTTTTATTTTCCGTTATAACGGCGATAGGTGTAATCCCCGGCTCTGTGCCGAGAATTGTAGTTCTGGAGGATATTCCTAAGAATGAAATCGTAGCCTCAACCGAGAAATACTCTCTTTCATATAAGGAGGGAAGCTTTTCTGTCGCCTTTGACGGAAATACAATATTTAAGGATGCGGTAAGCGAATATAAGCTCGGTGATAAAATCATTTCCTCCGGGAACTATGACTTTTGTACAGTCAGCCAGGAAAGCATAAGCGACGCAAGAGGAGAAGGCGCAATTATTACTGCCACCCTCGCCGATGAAGCCTTACCGACAATGAAGCAGATTTTCACTCTTTACAAGAACACAGAGTATTTCCTTATAAAAGTTGAGCTTGAAGAGGCTCAGGGTGAGGTCGCCTCAAATTATATCGCTCCTATAGTTGTAAGAGACGGCAAAATCCAGAATGCAAGTCCCCGCTGGACCAACTTCCTTAAGGTGCCCTTTGACAACGATAACTGGGCAACCTTCGAGACCTCTACAATTATGGAAAGTGCACTCAGCCATGAGGTAGGAGCCTTCTTTATGCCCGATAAGGGTAACGGCTTTGTTATCGGCTCGGTAACTCACGATATCTGGAAATCTGCCGTTGAATATAAAAACAAGGCCGACACAGTCAATGAGCTTTATGTTTATTCCGGTGCAAACACAGCCCTTACAAGAGATCAGTCGCCTCACGGAACAGTAAAAGGCGAAAGCATTTCTTCGGCAACCTTCTTCCTCGGCTTATACGAAAACTGGAAGGAGGGTATGAATGAGTATGCCCGTATAAACACTACCTTCACGCCTAAGCGTGCAGCCGTAAGCAAGGGCAATCCCATCGGCTGGAACAGCTGGGGCTCAATTCAGGATAAAATTAATTATGAGAGTGCTGTTGCAACCTCTGATTACATAAAAGAAAATCTTCAGGACAGATGGAAGGACGAAGAAAATGTCGTTTATGTGAATCTCGATTCTTATTGGGATAATATGAGCGACGAGGAGCTTCGTGCTTTTGTCAGACATTGCGAGGAAAACGGACAAGTGGCAGGAATTTATTCCTCTCCCTTTGTTTCCTGGTGGGATGAATACGGTATGCAGGTCAATTATGTGGCAGGTACAGATTATTCTTATAACGATATCCGCCTTAAAAAAGCCGACGGAACCTATTACGGAAACGATATTGACGGCTGTTATCCTCTTGATGTTACTCACCCCGCTACATACATTCACTTTAAAAATCAGCTTGAAAGACTTATGAGCTGCGGCTTTAAGTATATCAAGCTTGACTTTCTCGTTCACGGCTCTCTGGAAGGACAGCATTACGACGAAAGTATACAGACGGGTATTCAGGCATACAATTATGCTATGAAGAAAATTAACGAAATTGTCGGTGACGATGTATTCATTAACCTTTCAATGGCTCCGGTCTTTCCTTACAATTATGCTAACGGAAGACGACTTTGCTGTGACACCTACTATAAAATTAACGAAACTGAATATATGCTCAACTCTCTGACCTATGGCTTCTGGCAAAGTGAGCTTTATGATTGGATTGATCCCGACCACATTGTTGTATGGGGCAAGGACGGCAAGGCAAATCCGAGAGAGGCAAGGAGCCGTGTTCTGTCGGGTATTGTGACGGGCGGAAGCTTCCTTACGGGAGATAACTTTGTCAGTCCTGCAGGCAAGTCAGACAAGGCCTTCAGCAGATATAAGGAGCTTCTCGGTAACGAAAAGCTTATCGGTGCGCTCAAAATCGGCAGACCCTTTGAGGGTGTGCTTGATGAAAAATGCCCTTATGCGGCAGAGATTTTCACTCTCACCGAGGGAGATAAAACCTATGTCGCTGTTTTCAATTACAGCAAGATACTCGTAAAAACAAAGACTATTGACCTTCCCGAAGGTGCGACGGCTGAAAACCTCTTTACGGGTAAAAAGCAAAGCTCCCGCAGTGGAAAGCTGCTTGTAACTCTTCAACCCGGTGACAGTGTTATTTACGAGATAGTTAAGTAAAAAAGGAGAAGATATAATGCTTACTGATATTGGCAAAAAAGCAAAAAAAGCCGAACGCTTTCTTATGACGGCCTCTTCTTCACAGAAGAATAAAGCTCTCGCTGTTATTGCCGATGAGCTTACGGATAATTGCGACTACATACTTTCGCATAATGCGCTTGATGTGAAAAACGGCAGAGAGAAGGGGATGAGTGAATCGCTTATCGACCGTCTCAGTCTCACTGCCGAAAGAATTAAAGGAATAAGCGATGCGGTCAGACAGATAATTTCTCTTGATGACCCTTGCGGAAAGGTGATTTCAGGAGGGGTCAGACCTAACGGCCTTAAAATCGAGAAGGTAAGTGTGCCTCTCGGCGTTATTGCCGTAATTTTTGAGGCCAGACCTAATGTTACCGTTGATGCGGCTGCTCTTTGCCTCAAGTCGGGCAATACAGTTATTCTCCGCGGCGGCAAGGAAGCCATCAATTCAAATAAGGCTATGGCCGGGGTTATGAGAAGAGCTCTTGTCAAGGCCGGATTTCCCGAGGACTGTATTCAGCTTGTTGAGGATACCTCAAGAGAGTCTGCAACAGCGCTTATGAAAATGAATGAGTATGTGGATGTGCTTATTCCCCGTGGCGGTGCAGGTCTTATCAGAGCCTGCGTGGAAAACTCAAGTGTTCCCGTAATTGAAACGGGTACGGGTAACTGTCATATTTATGTTGACAGAGATGCAGATATTAATATGGCAACCGAAATAATTTATAATGCAAAAACCTCAAGACCTTCCGTATGCAATGCCTGCGAAAGCCTGGTTATTCATAAGGATATTGCAAAAGAGGCTCTTCCTCTTATTTATGCAAGGCTTAAGGAAAAGAGTGTTGTTTTCCACGGTGATGAAAAATGCCGTGAAATTCTTCCTGATGCTCTTGAGGCAACAGAAGAGGACTTCGGCAAGGAATATCTTGATTTTGAAATCAGTGTAAAGATTGCGGAATCGATTGATGAAGCTATTGACCACATTATGAAATATTCCAGTGGTCACAGCGAATGTATTATAACCGAAAATTACGGTGCAGCGAATCTTTTCACATCATGCGTGGATGCGGCGGCTGTTTATGTGAATGCTTCAACCCGTTTTACCGACGGCGGTGAATTCGGCTTCGGTGCCGAAATCGGTATTTCAACCCAGAAGCTTCATGCAAGAGGTCCTCTCGGTCTTCCCGAGCTTACCTCACAGAAATACATTATCAGCGGCAACGGCCAGACGAGGTGATGTTATGGAGCACGCAAAGAAAAGATCTCCTCTTAATTTTATTGTCGGCTTGGCAGTAATTATCCTTACGGTTATCGGTTTTATCAGTGTGGTGGATTTTACTTTCGATAAAATCCGAATCAAAACTGCCGAATCAAGGCAGGAGCAGGTGCAGGTCTATGAGGATTTTATCTCTCCCGTTATAATGAATGACCCCGAAACCTTCGATGATATAACAAAGGCTAATCTGCAACAGCTTCTTTCAATTGCTATCTGGTCGGTTATTGATGACGGTGCCGACCCGGGAAAGTATGAATACACTGACGGCGGTATGCTTATGCCCCAGAAGGAGGTTGAGGACGAATTCGTTTCACTTTTCGGAAGCGAGATAACTCTTAACCATAGCACCGTCGACGGCGGTGAAGGCGTCACCTTCAAATATAGTAAAAAGAAGCAGTGCTACATTATTCCCATTACGGGTATTATGCCCATTTATCTTCCCGATGTCACAGAAATACAGGAAAAGGATAATTCAGTAATTCTAACCGTCGGATATCTTGCATCCGCTGACTGGGTGCAGGACAGCGAGGGAAATATGGTGCCTCCCGAGCCTGGAAAGTATATGAAAATAACTCTCGGAAAAAACAGTGACGGCAGTTTTTTCGTAAAAGCCATACAGAATACAGATTAATCTTTAAGGAAATGTTTTGTGAAATTTAATATTTATATTATTTCTTGACTTTTTGTTAAAAAAAAGATATAGTTATATTAGGTGCAGTGTCTTTACAAGTAATATTGATTGACACCACGGTTTTTAAGCATAACAGCTTTTAAAATATAAGGAGGTTATACTATGAAAAAAACTTTTAAAAAGAAGTTGATCCTTTTTGTTATCACAGCATTGATGATAACTATGGCTTTTGCTATGTCCGTTTCAGCTGAAGGCGAAACAGCAGAGTGCCCCAACAAGGGTCAGGCTCCTCATCTTCCTTCAAATGTTGAGGTAGTTGTATGTGAGCCCACCTGTACACAGTTCGGTTACACCGTAGAAAGATGTAAAAGCTGTGATGTGGATATTACTTATCCTTATGACCTTACAGAGCCCACAGGACATAACTATAAGGTTGTTTACGAATATGTTGACGACGGTGCAGAGGGTTATTTTGTAAGAAACCGTGTATGCCAGAACAAGGTTTGCACCACCGGAGGAGTTGACCCTATTGACAAGCTTGAAAAGGAACACGAGGTCAACCATACGGAAACAGCCAAGGAAGACGGAAAAGCATGCAAGTATTATGAGATTGAATATATCAACGAATTCGAATCTCCCGATGCAAATTCAGAAAACCATAAGAGCTTTTTCCTTGAGGATTACTATGTTAAAAACAGCTCAGGCACCTGGGTTCTCGCTGTTGAATCCGATGATGAAATTACAGCTGAAAACAGCGGCTTTTACAGAACCGTAAAGTATGCAATCGAGAAAAAGGCAAATGATAACGCAGAGGTAGAAATTGCTGATTTCGAATATGTTGCTGCAGAGAACGGTGTTAAGCTTTTCGTTAAAGACGGTGCAGAGCTTCCCGAATATAAGGGCAAATATCCCACCCGCTGCAAGGACCTTACATACGGTGGCTATACCTTTACCGGTTGGACAGCTCCTTCTGCTGCTGATAAGGGCGTAAAGACCTGCTATGCAACCTTTGAGGGCAAGGATATCACCTTATCCGTAGCTTACTATAATTATAACGGTCTTATGTTATCTCAGGGAAGAATGGACGTTTATTACGGAAAAACAGTTTCTTATGACCTCAACACTCCCGTAAGAGAGGCAGACCAGAAGAATAATTATGTATTCAGTGGCTGGGCAATTGACGGAACAGAAAAGCTTTACGGCATCAATGACGAAATTACTCTTTATTTCGATACGAGCCTTGTTGCAAAATTTGAAGAGATTCCCAACAAATACACAGTTAAGTTTGTTGACTATTACGGCAATCCCTTTACCGGAATAAGTGACCAGACCGTAAAATACGGTGACAGTCTTGAAGGTTATATCAAGAATATTGATCCCGCTGAATATGAGATTACGGGCGATAAGCAGTACGGTCTCAGCAGAGATGAAAGACTTTGGGTTATCAAGGCTGTAAACGGAACGCCCCTCAGCTCAGTTGTTACAGTTAATCCTTATCTCTTCAATCTTCCTGCAAGTGTTATGGTAAAGAACACAGAGAAGGACATCAACGAATCTTTTGTTATCGTTGACAGCACAGAGTTCACACTTACTCCGAAATACGATGCTTATAACAAGATGTACAGATTTACCGTCAGTATAAAGCCTATCCACTTCCTTGAAGAGGATGTTTATGAGGATAACGGTATTTTCAAAACCGATATTCTTGACAAGTTTGTTATTCAGGTAACAGACCAGCACGGCGGCTATGTTGCAGACGGTATGACAGATGCAAACGGTAATTTTACTTTCTCTTCCACTTATAAGGATAAGCTTAGAATTACTGCAAGACTGAAAAACGGCAAGTATTTTGGTGAGCATACCCTCAATCTTGATTATTGCAGCTATGAGGATATTCTCGATATCGAAAAGAACGGAATCATCATCGCTCCTAAAATAACTCAGGAATGGCTTGACGGACTCAGAGGTTGTGACTGTATATGTCATTCAATCTTAAGTCCTCTGGTTATAAAGATTTATAACATCCTTCATTCCATATTCGGCATCAAATATGTATGCTGCGATGACTTGTTCATCGTCCACGGTAACGTTCTCGGCTATTCGAGATAAATACAAAAAATTAAAAGCAACCGCAACAGCGGTTGCTTTTTTGCTTGTTGTTTAACCAAAGAGTCTGACGCTCATATACCTTTCTCCCGAGTCGGGGAGAAGTACAACAATGTTTTTGTGTTCGTTTTCTTTTCTTTCTGCAATTATTTTTGCTCCGTGAAGAGCTGCGCCCGAAGAAATTCCTACGAGCAGACCTTCTGTGCGGGCAAAGGCACGGCATTCGCTGAATGCATCCTCGGTTTTAACGGTAATAACCTCGTCGATAACTGTCATATCAAGGTTGTCGGGGATGAAGTTGGCACCGATGCCCTGGATTCCGTGAGGTGCTGCTCTTCCCTCGGTAATAAGAGGGGAGTCATAAGGCTCAATGCCGATAACCTTTATATGGGGATTCTTTTCCTTAAGGTATCTGCCTGTTCCCGAAATTGTTCCGCCGGTACCGATGCAGGCGATGAATATGTCTATATGTCCGTCTGTGTCCTGATAAATTTCAGGGCCTGTAGAAAGGATATGGCTTTCGGGGTTGTCGGGATTGTCAAACTGAGAGGGGATGAAGCTGTTTTCGGTTGCTTCCTTAAGCTCAGCTGCTTTTTTTATTGAGCCGAGCATTCCTTCGCTTCCGGGAGTCAGAACAATCTCTGCACCGTAGGCACGCAGAAACTCCTGGCGTTCAACGCTCATCGTGTCGGGCATAACGAGAATTGCCTTGTAGCCCAATGATGTAGCAGCAGCGGCAAGGCCTATTCCCGTGTTTCCGCTTGTGGGCTCAATAACGGTACCGCCTTTTTTAATGACACCCTTTTCCTGCGCTTTAAGGAGCATATTTACTGCGACTCTGTCCTTGACGGAGCCGGCAGGGTTGAAGTATTCAAGCTTTGCAAAAACATTCGCATTAATATTTCCCTGACGGGCAAAGGACTCTGCCTTCAGAAGAGGAGTTTTGCCCACAAGGGAGCAAAAGCCTTCGTAAATCATAGTATCACCTTATTTTTCACCTAAAAGTTTTGCCAGCTCGTCCATAAAGGTGTTGATGTCCTTGAACTGACGGTAAACGGAAGCAAAACGGACATAAGCTACTTCGTCGAGAGTTTTGAGTCTTTCCATTACAAGCTCACCGATATGTACTGAGGTTACCTCTCTGTCGAGAGAATTCTGAAGCTCTGCTTCGATTTCGGAAACGATTTTTTCCATCTGCTCGATTGAAACGGGTCTCTTTTCACAGGCACGGAGCATACCGTTGAAAAGCTTAACACGGTCAAATGCCTGCCTTGATTTGTCCTTTTTAACAACGATAATGGGAACGCTTTCGATTATTTCATAGGTGGTGAAACGCTTTCCGCAGGAAATACATTCACGGCGGCGGCGTATTTTCTCGCCCTCGTCAGTAGGTCTTGAGTCGATAACCTTACTTTCTTCGTAATTGCAGAACGGACACTTCATTTTAAAAACTCCTTATAATTTATTTAACCCTGACGCACTTTTTTTAGGATAGCATCAAGATATTTTGCACTTTTTGTTATCTCTCTTTTTCTTTCGTAGCCGTCAGAATAAAGCTCGATAATATATTTACCGTTGTAGCCTGCCTTATGCAGAAGGGTGAAAAGATTTTCAAAATCAAACAAACCCTCCTCGCAGGGAGCAATGCAGTCCATTTCCTCACTGTAGTCGCTGAGGTGAACATGGACTATATTTTTTTTCATAATATCAATGAAATCCTTCGGGTCGAAGCCTGCCCTTCTTGCTTGCTTGACGTCGAGAACCATTTTATATTTGTCACCGAGCTGTTCATTCATAAATCGGCTGAAATCAGGAGATGAAGAAATGAAATTGACAACATTTTCGTGGGCAACGCAGCAACCGAAGGCTTCGGCAGTTTCGGCTATGGTGTAAAAGCGCCGGGCATACTCATTCATATCAATGTCGAAAAGCCTTGCTGCACCGTGCATTACTATATACTTTGCACCGAGGGTATTTGCCGCATCAAAATAACGCTTATAATTATCCATAGCATCGCCGAAGCGTCTTTTGTATGCACTGAAAAAGTCATAGCCTTCACCGAAGGAGGCATAAGGGTGGAGGGAGACGACGTCGATTCCGTAAGCATCCTTTACGGTTTTAAGCTCTTTTATAAAATCGGGACGAAGCTCGGAATGAGCATTGAAAAAAATTTCACAATGATTGAAGCCGAGCTCTGCTATATGAAGAAATGAGCGTTCCGTTTCAAGAGGATAAAAGCATGCTGATGATGCACCGATTTCCATTTTCCCTGCACCTGCCTTTCAGATTAATATTCTTTTTTTATTATAACAAGAATTTTTCAAAAATACAACAGAAAAAGGAAGGCGCAAGGAGAAAAAATTAATTAAAATCAGGTGTTTCCCTCTTCCGTGAGTAAAAGATAAAGAAAAGAAAGAAGATTCCAGGTGGATTTATCTGTTTCACCCGTTACAGGGATACCTGCGAGAGCTTGGAAAACACCTATTAGCTTTTCTGTTTCTTCTGTGTATTCGGGGGAAAGAACGCCTGCGCTGAAGTTTGAGTAAAAGTCGGAAAGCCTTGTAAGCATCAGGTTGATATTTCCGTTAAGATGACTTTTTTTGCCCTTTCTGAGGGGAAAATCTCCGTTGGTTGCCGGAGCGGTCTGTACGGGCTCGGAAAAGAAGAAAACAGCACGGTCATTTTCTTCGAGTAATTTGTTCCAGGTTTCAAGGTTTACCTTTCCTGTCTGTGGAAGGAGATGTCTTTTCTGAAAAGCAATAACACTTTCTGTGGTTTCATTACCGTAAATACCGTCGGGAACAAGGGACGGTATATCCTCGTCAAGTCGTGAAATATTTCTGATATAGCTTTGAATTTCAAGTACCGCTGAATTCATTTTTACACCTCCTGTGAAAGCTCGGAGCCGGGATATTGTCTGAGAAGTCTTTGCTGTCCTTCTCTGACGGTGGAATAAGCGTCGGAGAGGGTATTCCAGGTCCTTTCATCGACAGCACCCGTTTGCGGTAAAGAGAAAATCCGCTGAAATTCCCTGACAGCGTTCTGAGTTCGTTGATCAAAGACATTGCTTGCAGAAACGGGCGGAATATCAAAAAACACCCTTGAAAGATAGGAAAGATAGCTTTTGAAGGTGGCAACCGAAGGGCCTGCATCACCTCTGCGAAGGGTAACACCGGGATAAGGCTCTGTTGCAACAGGGTCAATCTGCCGCCTTTCCTCAAGATAGTCGATTATCCCTTTATAAGCGCTGTAAAGGCTTTCCCATGTGGCTTTGTCAACCTCGCCGGTGGCAGGCAGTCCTTTATATCGCTGAAAGGCACTTACCTGATTTGCGGTGTTCTGTCCGTAAACCCCGTCGGTGTTGACGGGTGCCACAAAGTCCACGAACTGACTTATGAGAGCCAGGAAAAACTGAACTGTCACTACCTGACCTCCGCGGGCACCGATACCGAGAGCACCCGTAAACTGTTTGGGAATATTTTCATATCCTATTCCTTCGCTGTCAAGCTCAGCGAGACGGGTAACCGAATCGTAAATATAAATTATTCTGTACCAGGTTGCCTTACCCACTATTCCGTCGGGAGAAAGGGAAAAGATTTTCTGGAAGGAGCGCACGGCATTTTCCGTGCTTTCGTCGAAGGCACCGTTTATGATGGGGATTTTCGGAATGGCGGGATAGTTGGCGGAAATTCTGTTAAGGTAAATCTGGATACGGCGGATATTTTCATTGAGTTGACCTCTTTCTAAAGGTGTACCGGGATAAGAGGGAAGATTATCACCTATGGGCGCATTGATAACTATTTCCGTATCGTCACCGTAATAATATTTAAGGATATCTATATCGGAATATCCTCTTTCGGCAAGGGAAACACTTCCCCATTGGGAAAGGCCGTCGCAGCTGACCTCAACTCCGTCGCAGTAGGCAGTAAAATACGGATTTATTGTGCCTTCCTTTCTTACATAATCGTTAAAGATTTCGTCGACAAGCTCACTTATGTTTTCATAAATATTTCTGCCGTTTACAAAGGACTGGTCAAAGGCTGTGCTGTTTGTGATATCGAAATCATATCCCATAGCTCTGTACCATTCTGTGTAAACACGGTTGAGAGCGAAGGTAATCTGCGCCAGAATGTTTGCCCTTAAGGCCTGGGGCGGCCAGGTGGAAAAAATCTCGGAGGAGGCAACGTTTTTGATATAATCCGTAAAGGGTACCGTAACATTTTCTGCCCTCGATGAGGGCGGACCCAGATGTACAGTTATTGCGGAAGGAATAACAGGGATGGTAGGCATATCATTTCACCCTTTCGCTTATCGGCGACATTTGCACATCGAGAACAATATCCGAGCCGCCCACAGCGCTTATAAGAAGATTCTTTTTCGGCGTAAAGCCCGTGGCATATACCTCACCGGTATATTGCACCGATTGGTTGTCGCTTTCGGGATTAAGAGAATTGATTTCGGGGGAGGCAGGAAGCCTCGCTTTTTTTGTTACTCCGTCTCTGTCGGTTGTAAGAAAGGTGTAAAGCTTGTCATCCTTTACCACAAGCACCTTGGCGTTTTCTATGGGGTAGGCATTATTGCCCGTGAATACCCGTGCAGAAAAGGACGCAAAGTCAGTTTCTTCTTTTTCTTCGTCGGGAAGAAGCTCCTCAGCTGTTTCTTCGTAAAAATCGGTTTTATCAATGCCGGGAATATCTGTGACAGACCTTCTTGTTTCCTCTTCCTCCTCAAAAGGGATAAAACTGGTTTCTTCTGTTTCTGCAGTCTCTTCCTCTGCGACTTTATCAGTCTCTTCGGTTTCGTCGGGAAGCATTCTTTCCTTGCTCATTTTTACAAGTTCGTCGGCATATTTTTTTATCATGCTTTCAAAATTATTACCGTTCATAGCACAACTCCTCCTTAAATTGTTCTCACTTTTATTTATATATTCCCTATACTGTTTTTATGTATAATTCCTCAATTGGTTTTTGGCTATTTTGCTCGTTGTAAAAGAACGGTTTGTGTGATATGATTATATGGTAAACCAAGTAAAGGAGAAAGATTATGAACAGCTTACAAAACAAAAAAACATCAGGCTTCCGTATGTGGGTTCTTATATGGGGACTCGGTCTTGCGGGACAGATATGTTGGAATATGGAAAATCAATGGTTCAACACCTTTGTCTATTCCAAAATAGGTAAAAATCCCTCTATTATAACGGGTATGCTCATCTGCAGTGCTCTTGCAACCACCTTTGCAACCTTCTTTTTCGGCACCTGGGCTGACCGTACGGGTAAAAGAAGAACCTTCGTTTCGGTGGGATACATACTCTGGGGTATATTTACCATCGGCTTCGGTCTTACGGAATTTATCAGCAAAGATATGTATCTTTTAGCCGCAATCGCCGTAGTTCTTGCCGACACAATAATGAGCTTTTTCGGCTCTATGGGTAACGATGCAGGCTTCAATACCTGGACAACAGACATAATGACCGATAAAAACCGTGGACAGATAGGAGCCGCCCTTGCCACACAGCCTGTTCTCGGCACAATTTTCGGCACCGTAATCGGCGGACTTTTAGTCGGCGAAGACGATAATTATATGCGCCTTTTCATTGTTATGGGTGTATTCGTCATTCTTTTCGGCATACTCTCTCTTATTTTCATGAGCAAAAACGACGATGTTACTCCCTCCGTAAGAGGCTCATTTATAAAGCAGTTTTTAAGCGTATTCAATTTCAAACGCTTCTTTACTCTTAAGGAGCTTGTATGGGTAAATATCACTGTGGCGGTGTTCTTCATCGGTTTCAATGTTTACTTTGCATATATGGGCAACTATATAATCTATTATCTCGGCTATACAGCGGATATGATGGGTATTATTGAGGCAGTGCCCCTTGTTCTTGCAATGCTTACGGCTATTCCCATCTCTGCCCTCATCAATAAAAACAAGCATATTCCCGTATCCATTTTCGCAATTATCATCAATATTATCGGACTTCTTATAGTTGCTCCCATAACCCCCGATATGGTGGACAATACAAAGCTTTTTGATTTCCGTCTCTGGTTCGGTATTTTCCTTGTCGGTGTGGGATACATTGGTATTCTTCAGGTCACAAAGGTATGGACAAAGCAGCTCTATCCTGATGACAGCAAGGGTCAGTTCGAGGGAATCTGGATTCTCTTCTTTGTGCTCATTCCTATGGTTGGCGGCTCTTTCCTCGGTGAATCCGTCGTAAAGACAAGCGGTGTGGTTATCACTAACGAGCTCAGCGGTCAGCTCGAGTATATTCCCAACGGCAACGTTTTCCTTGTGGGTGCCGTGGTTATCGTCCTTTCTGCTCTGCCTCTTCTTATGGCGGCAAAGCATTTCAAAAAGAGAATCATCGAAGAAAAGGCAGAATAAAAGAGAAAAATATAGTGGCTGTTGTTTTTTTACAACAGCCACAGTTTTATTTTTTTGTGAATTCCTTGCCGTTAATAAGGTAATCTATAGAAACATTGAAATATTCTGAAAGCTTATTAAGCATATCAAGGCTCGGCTCACGCTTACCGTTTTCATAATGTGACAAAGCCTCACGGGATATGTTCAGATCCATAGCCACTTTTTGCTGATTAAGATTCTGCGCTTTGCGTACTGCTTTAAGCCCTTTCATAAATTTGAAATGTCTCCTTGTAAAAAAAGTCTTGACATTATTGTAACGGTTTGTTACAATATAAATGTTACATTTTGTTACATTTGTGAGCATCGCAAAAAAATAAAGAAGCATTTTTAAAAAACGCTTCAGTTATTTTTCCGATTTGTTGATGTGTTCCTTCAGTATCTTGTTAATGTACTGAGAAAAAGAACGGTCGTCTTCTTCCGACATTTCCTTAATGCGGCTCACAATGTCTTCATCGAGGGTGATACTGACTTTCTCTTTAAGAGGTTTCATTTGCTTATCAACTCCTGAGGGATATGATAACATAAACAGATAAATTTATATTGACAAATCATACAAAGTAGGATAAAATACTACTGTAAATGTTAACTGAATGTTAATGCAGGGCTCTGCTTGACATAAATAATCATATTTGGAGGAAAATTATGGAAAATCGCAAGCTTATTTTTGCCGTGGCACTTATGCTCAGCATCGTTATGATGTTCGGTACATTTGGTGCTTATGCGGCAGAAGAAACAGAAGTGCCCACCACAGGCACACAGACAGAAACCACCTTGCCCGAGGAAGCTACAAAAGAGGACTCGTATGAAGACGGTTATCAGGACGGATATGATAACGGATATCAGGATGGCTATGGCAACGGCTATAATGACGGATTTAACAGCGGTTTAGGCTACGGCTCCGAATCAAATCAGTCTGTCTTTGATAGAATAATCGATTTCGTCAAAAATCTTCGCTGGAGAATCGAATGGTTCTTAGAGGATGTAAAAGCGTGGATGCTTGATGCTATGATGATCGACTTCCCTGCACCGAATTTCGACAGTGCTTATCTTCCCGCTGAAAATCAGGCAGTTTTAGGTGCTGATGCTCTCGCTCTTTGTGAAGAGTTCAACGCTATGGTAGAAGCTGCCCGTTATGTTACGGAAAAAACCACAGTAACTAAAACCGCAAATGTTGATTTTGAGGTAACTGACATTATGGGCGGAAAGCTCACCGAAGCCATAATCAATCCCATTCTCAAGGAATATCTTGTAGCAGATTCCACCACAGAGGTTTACTACGAGGGCGACGGAATCTGGAATCTCCAGTATATCGAGCTTTATCCCGAAGGTCTCGTTTCAGCCAAGAAAACAGAAAATGCTGACGGTACCACAGATTATGAATTTGTTCTTAAGGAAGAGGCCTCTTATTTCGGAGGCGCCGAAGCTGAATATGTAACAGTAGGTATAATAAATCAGGGTGGAAACGAAGTAATCACCGAAGGTATTTATCATGACCTTTGTGCAGACACACTTGACATCGAGTGGTTTATCTATGACTTTGCACCCCTTCAGATAACAGGTGCATCAATCAATTATCCCGGCGCCACAATCAAGGCAACAACCGACGCTCAAGGCAGATTCACAGCTCTTTCTGTCGATATGCCCGTCAAGGGTACAGGCGAAGCCGCTGCGGGTCTTATCAGAGGCAATATCGCTCTTGAAGGCTACAGAAACGAAGGCTATACATTTGAGTATGCCGCATAATGAGAGGAGAAAAACAAGAATGAAAAAAATTATCAGCTTACTTTTAGCAGTGCTTATGCTTATGTCGGTTGTACCGATGGCAGCAAGTGCTCTTTCATACAAAGAGGGAAATTATTTCCATTACGCATGGGTTGAAGAAAAAAGCGGATGGGAAGTTGAAGGTGTAATGAATTCTTACAAGAGTTCTATAGGTAGCGGTATATATAAAATACCTGACACCTATAACGGATATCCTGTTATAGGTATCGGAGAAGAGGCTTTTAAAGAAAGCAAGGTTACGAATCTTATACTTTCTAATAATACACAATATATTAAAAGCAATGCTTTTTTCAGATGTTATAATTTCCGAAAAATTTATATTCCGAAAAAACTTACTTCTATTGCTCTGAATGCTTTTAATGCCTCAGGACTTTACAGTGTATATTATCAGGGTACAAAAGCTGAATGGAACGCTCTTGTAAGCGGATTCTCAAGCACCAGCGTCTTAAAAAATGTCAGTGTATTTTGTGAATATCCTGATTATTGTTATCATATTTCGACAAAACGCTACGAAAAAATTGAACCGACATGTATAAAGGTTGGTCGTGAAAGCGGAACTGTCTGCAATGATTGCGGTGATACATTATCCGGTTTAAATGAAATTCCTACAATTCCTCATAATCCTTATACGGTTGTTTGGGAAAAACGTCCCACATGTACTGAAAACGGATATTTTGTAAGAGTATGTAACCGTGATGAAAATTGCACATATTCAGAATATGGCGGTGACTCTGAACCGTTAGGACATAATTTTGCAAGAAGAGATCCTGCATGCAGAAGGGGTTGCGGATTCGTTTGCAGCTGTCGTTGCCATAAGGAAGACTTCCTTTGGAAGATAATTCAGTTCTTCTACAAGCTCTTCAGAATTAAAGAACACTGTGAGTGCGGATATTACAGAACTCATTGGGAGGCATAATAAGGAACCCGGCGGTATAAAAACCGTCGGGTTTTAATTATCACATCAGTCCTAATTCCTTACACTTTTTAACGTGTCCTGCCCAGGTTTCATTGAAGTAAAAATTCTTTTCCTCGTCTGTCACGAAAAAGAAGTAATCACTTTCAGCGGGATAAAGTGCCGCTTCTATAGCAGCCGTGCCGGGGCAGGTGATGGGGCCTTCGGGGATGGCGGGGCATTTGAACACATTGTAGAGAGCTCTGTATTTGTCTGTTTCTGCTAGAAGCTCATCTTCGGTGATTTCTCTGCCCTTTTCCTCTTCGATGAGTTTTTTCAGGTAAGGCGATCTTACGACATAATTTTCGAGATATTTGATGGTTACATCACACTCGAGCTTGGTGCTGCTTTCCAGACGGTTGTAAAGAACAGAGGAAATAAGCTTCATTGATTCTTCTGAGTATGATTCCTCCTGAATAATGGCGGCAAGAGAGATAATCTCGTCTAAGGTGTACCCAAGCTCCTTTGCTCTGACGCTGTATTCACCGGTGAGCTTTGCCGAGGTGTTACGCAAAATTTTCTTGAGCACATTTTCTGCGCTGTCATTAAGATAAAATTCATAGGTGTCGGGGAAAAGATATCCCTCGAGGAGAAAGGCACGCTGTGAGCCGGGGATAAATTCCGTGAAGGTGTAGCCGAGAGAAGCGATATAGTCAGCATTGTTTGTAAGTTTAATGAAATCCTGAGCTGAGCACACACCCTTTTCTTCGAGCCTTTCAGCTATCTGAACCACAGTGAAGCCCTCGGGGAAGGTTACCGTTGCTGTGGGAATGCCCGTTGTGGCTGTTGTGGTTGTTGTGGTTGTTGCTGTGGTACTCGTTTCATTGCCGCCCTTTGAGCAGCCGCACAGAAAAAGAGCAGAAAGAACAAGAAGTATTGCCAGTATTTTTTTCATTTTCTTCACTTCCTTTAATTTATATTACGGGTGAATTGTAGCACAGAAGTGGGGAAAAATAAAGAGAAACGGTATTAATTTATAAAAATTGTAAGAAAATAGCAATTTGTTTAAATAAAAAGGACTCTATTTTAAAAAAAGACTTGAAAAATATGCATATTTGTTATAAAATAAAACAGATAAAAAATCTTAATTATTCGGAGGAATATTAAAATGGTATCAGCAGGTGATTTCAGAAACGGCGTTACTTTCGAAATGGACGGTAACGTACTTCAGATTATTGAATTCCAGCACGTTAAGCCCGGTAAGGGCGCAGCCTTTGTACGTGCAAAGGTAAGAAATGTTATTACAGGTTCCGTTATCGAACGTACCTTCAACCCCAACGAAAAATTCCCCACAGCTTTCGTTGAAAGAAAGGATATGGAATATTCTTACAGCGACGGCGGTCTTTACTATTTCATGGATCCCGAAACTTATGAGCTTATTCCCATCAATGAAAGCGAGCTTTCCGACAACTTCAAGTTCGTTAAGGAAAATATGGTTTGTAAGGTTCTTTCCTATAAGGGTAACGTTTTCGGTGTTGAGCCTCCCACATTCGTTGAGCTTCAGGTTACAAAGACCGATCCCGGCTTTGCAGGCAACACAGCTACAAACACAACAAAGCCCGCTACACTTGAAACAGGTGCAGAGGTTAAGGTTCCTCTCTTCATTGATGAGGGCGAAATGATTCAGATTGACACCAGAACAGGTGAATATCTTGGCCGTGCATAAGATATTATTATCTTAATTTTTCAAATTAAAGAAAGGAAACAACGATTATGTCAGTTTCAGAAAAAGTTGCATATTTAAAGGGCCTTATGGAAGGTCTTGATTTAGACGAGGACAAGAAGGAAGCAAAGCTTTTCAACGCTATCATCGACGCCCTTGACGAGGTTGCTTCAGAGCTCAGCGATATGGAAGAGGATATGGAAGATCTTTCCGATTACATCGAAGAGATCGACGAAGACCTCGGCGACGTTGAAGAGTATGTTTACGACGAAGACGACTGTGATTGCGATTGCTGCTGTGATGATGACGATTGCGATTGCTGCGACGACGAATGCCTCGAGGTTGAATGCCCCGCTTGCCAGAACGCAGTTTGCATCGGCTTTGACGAAATCGATGATGACGGCGAAGCAGAATGCCCCTGCTGCGGTGCTATTCTTGAGTTCGAAATCGAAGAAGAAGACGACGAAATCGAAGAATAATCAAAAAAATAAGTCTCCTCGGCTACGGTCGGGGAGATTTTTATAAGAGGTAATTATGATAATAAGAAAACCCGAGAAAGAGGAAATTTCCGCCTTGTTAGACATTTACAATTATGAGGTTGAAAACGGCGTGGCAACTCTTGACATCAACAAAAAGACAAAAGAGGATTGGGAAAGATGGTACGATAACCATAACATCGGCAATCATCCCCTTATAGTCTGCGAGGCCGACGGAGAAATCGCAGGTTATGCGACCCTTTCTTCTTACAGAGAAAAGGAAGCTTATAAATCCACCGTTGAGCTTTCTGTTTATGTTTCACCCCTCCACCGTAAAAGGGGAGTGGGCACTGCTCTTATGAAGGCCATTATTGATATGGCGAAGGATGACGAAAGCATACATACTGTTGTATCTGTTATCACTGCCGGTAATGAGGCGTCCTGCCGTCTCCACGAAAAGTTCGGCTTCACCTTCTGCGGAAGGATTAAAGAGGTGGGAGAGAAGTTCGGAAGGTATGTGGATATAGAGAATTATTTTTTGATAGTGTGAAATGTCAAAGCCTTTGGTTTTGTAAGCAAAAAAAAGTAAAAAAAGACAAAGTGAACAGATATGCTTCAGCAAAGCTGATTGCATATCTGTTTTTTCTTTAAATTCCGAATACAGCAAAAAGAAAGAGGAATATTTCTAACAGGGAATAATATGAACAAAATATTAACGAAAAATTCAAAAAGATTAAAAACTAACAGTACAACCGGTATATATACTTTAAGTAATACATTTAAATTTTATCGGGAGTGGTTATTTTATGAAAAGATTTCTTTCAGTTTTTCTTGTGTTTATTATGCTTTTCGCATTCTCTGCACCTTCATTTGCAACCGGTTATGTAGAGTGTAAAAGCTGGGGTAATCAGATTCCTGTTGTAGCGTTTCACGGTGACGGTGAGCCTATTTACAGTGCTGACGGAAGAAAGATTTTCCATTTTTCTGAAATGCTTAGCATGCTCGGCGGCAGTGAAGAGGGCGCCTTGGCTGAGTCTGCAATGAACATTCTTACACCGTTTCTTATTGAAGGTGTCGTAAACGATAACTGGGAACCCTATTATGATGCACTCGAAAAAGAGATCGGTGAGCTCTTTGCTGAGGCACGCTATGATGAAAACGGTGAAAACCGGAACGGCTCAGACGTTTCTAAAGATGTAAGGCAGACTATGGTCAAGTATCTTTCAAGAGATACCAAGAAGATATACTCACACAAATCCTACGGAGCCTATGACTATCAGTTCTGGTATGACTGGAGACAGGATCCCTTAAAGACAGCTGATGAGCTTCACGAGTATATCCAGGGAGTTAAGAAGATTACCGGAAGCAAAAAGGTTTCTCTTATCGGACGTTGTCTGGGTTCGACTATTATAATGGCATATGTGGCAAAGTACGGAACAGATGATATTCACGGTGTGGCATTTAACGGAAGTGTTGCGGCAGGCGGTGAAATCATCAGTGAAACAATAAGCGGTAAGTTTGAAATTGATATTGCCGCCATAAACAGAATGCTTACTGATTTCAATGTTAAAGATGATATGGGGCTTGATCCCTTTATTACAAAAACCCTTGACCTTGCCGCAAAGGTTGCTATGGTAGCAGGTATCGAATTTGAAGAGACAGAAATTTACGGCAAGCTTGTTCAGGGTGTTACATCTGCTCTTGCTCTTTCTACCTTCTTTACCTGGCCGGGTTACTGGGCTCTTGTAACTGAGGATGACTATGACGAGGCTGTTCGTTATGTGTTCGGTGAAAAAGGTAGCGCAAAGCGGGAAAAATATGCAAAGCTTATCGAAAAAACAGAAGCATATCATAATCTGGTAGCATCCAATATCGAAGGAATTCTTAAGACTATTAAGGATAACGAGGTAAAAACTGTCAATATAGCAAAATACGGTTATCAGATAGCTCCTGTTATTGAATCGAGAAATGAGATCGGTGATCAGTTCGTATCCTTAAAATTAGCTTCCTTCGGTGCGACAACATCAACAGTATTTGAAACTCTTTCTGATGAATATATCGAGCAGAGAATCGCAGAGGGTAAAGGAAAATATATCTCTCCCGACAAGCAGATAGATGCTTCAACCTGCTTCTTCCCTGATTCAACATGGTTTACAAAGGGTATTTCAGATTCTGACTGGACTAATTTTGAGACAGGCCTTTTGTATCAGGTAGTAACTGCAGACAGGCAGCTCACGATTGATGACTTTGACTATAGTCAGTTTATATGCTTTGATAATGAGACAAGAACTGCATACCCTATGACGGAAGAAAATTGTCATATAGAAAACTGGAAGTTAAACGGTGCTTTGGATAACCCCCAGACAGAGAAAGAAAAGCTGGTTGCCGTAATCAGAAGCCTGATTATCTGGTTTATAGAGTTAATCAGAGTTATTGCGCAAGTAATTGAGGAAAATCAGGCAACTGCTGTATTGCCGGTATAAATGAAAAAATCGAGCCGTATCCTTTTTGGGATACGGCTTAATAATTATTGAGCACATTTCTGACAAGGAGTAAGACCTGCGTTCTTTGCCTTTGTTTTTGTTACGGAGTAGCTGTTCTTTCCACCACACTGTGGGTCAAGGTGATATCTCTTGCCTGAGGGTGTACGGTAAACTTTACTGGTTTTTGAATCATCATTATCGGGATCGCCTTTTGATGAGGCGGCTTTTTTAACAGTAACATTAAAGGTATATTTTTTACCTTTGTATGTAGCTGTGATTTTTACGTTGCCTTTTTTCTTTGCGGTGACTTTGCCATTTTTAGAAACAGTTGCTATTTTTTTGTTTGCTGACTTCCACTTTACTTTTGTTGCAGAAATGGTTTTGCCTTTTTTATCCAACAGCTTTTGTGTGTAAGTTTTTCCAACATACAAAGTAAGCTTTGTTTTCTTCAAGTGGATTTTCTTTGCTGCAGCTTGTGCAGTAATCGAAAAAGGTGAGGTGTAGTTTTCGGTTGTAAGGTTGACGGAGAAAGAACCGAGCATAACTATTACTGTCATAACAGTAATGAAAAGACGATAGAATTTTGCTTTCATTTGTATCCTTCCTTTCTTTTTTATAATTTTAGTATATACTCAAAACTTGTAATAGTCAAGCGTAAATAACACTAAATAATATAAGTGCAAAAATCGGGTGTATATCTCTTTGCTGATTTAGCGTAAAATGATAAAGAGGTGACCCGATAATGTTTGAAGTAAAAAAAGAAGAATATATAAATAAAACCTTCCGTATGCCTGTAGGACTTGTCCGCAAGCTTGAAGAGGTTGCTCAAAAAGAAAAGGTTTCACTTAACAATCTTGTTGTTCAGTGCTGTGAGTATTCTCTTAATGATATGAAAAAGGAAAACGATTAAAATAATCCCGTGCTCATTTCCGAGCACGGGATTTGCTGCTTTTTAAGCCTTTATTTCAGATACTTCGCTGCATATTCGAAAAGCAAGGTATCTGCTCTTTTTGCACAGTCGGGGTCACTGCCGAGATCGTGGTCTGAATTGGGATAGCTGATGAATTCATAGGTGACTCCGTACTGCTCGAACTTTTCAACAATCGAAAGAGCGTTGGAGTAGGGGACAACGGAATCCTTTTCGCCGTGGCAGAGAATGGTGGGAACTGTGCTTTCACTTACATAAGTGATGGGAGAAACCTTGTCGAGAGCAGCCTTGGCACTGTCCTTTTCTCCGATAGCAAAGGTCTGACCGCAGGCAAGGGACATAAGCCAACAGACGGTCTGAGTATCGCCTAAGGCGCTGCCGTAGTAATAATTGTCATCGTAAAGGTCTGTGGGACCGCAGAAGCTGCATACGGCGGCGGGTGTGATGGGGGCGGTATCCTTTCTGGAATATGCATAGAACATGGAAAGATGAGCACCGGCTGAGCTGCCCGTAAGGAGTACCTTGTTGATGCTTACTCCCTTTTCCTGACCCTTTGCCTTTATTGCCGCAAGAGCAGAGTCAATATCATCCGCAATATCATTAAGGTCAACATCCTCGGAAAGATAACGGTAGTTGAGTGCTGCTGCGGCATAGCCGAGGTTATTTGCGCAGTTGGAAATGGCGTCCTTGTAGCCGTCCTTGTCGCCGCCGATCCAGGCGCCTCCGTGAATGAAGAGAACAAGACCGACCTCACCGTCGTTGCTTTCGGGTATGGCAAGGTCAAGCACCTGTCTTTCGTGCTTGCCGTAGTCCATATTGGCAAAAACATAAGCGTCGGAGCTGTCTATTCCTCCGAAAAGACCGCCGAGTCCGAAAAAGTTGAGGATGGCGAAAATGACGGACATAAAAAATGCAATAATTTTGTCAAACATAAATTTTCCTCCTTTTTGTTTGTTTTGGTTTTATATGCCGAAATGCTTCACAAGGCGCTCGTATTCCTCGTCGCTTATGGAGCATATACTGCCGTGGCGCGGGCCGAAGTCCATAGAATAATCTTCTCTTTTAACGGGAAGATAGGCTTCAAAATCTTCTGTCTGCTGCATAAAGAATCTTCCCTTGCCGTATTCGTCCATAACCATAATAAAGGTGTCTGTACCGTTGATGGGATACATCTCACTGCCCTCAACACCGCTGGGTGCAACGGAAACAACCACAGGCTTATCCTCATAGGGGCCCTCGGGTCTGTCGGAAAGGACATAGGCTATGGTCTGGTCCTCGTCGTGCTTGAAGAAAAGATAGTATTTGCCGTTTTTCCTGTTATATATAATGTCGCCGTCGATAGTCTGTATGTCACGGCAATACATTTTTTCGGGCTTGGTTATTGTTTTGAAATCATCGGTGAAGGCATAGTACATACCGGCTGTGTTATGCTCCTTGGTCGAGTGCGCCCAATAGAGCATATAGGTCTTCTTTTCCTCGTGCCATAAGGCCTGAGGTGCCCAGGCTCTGGTGGTGTTTGTGAATTCACCGCCGAGAGCTTTTATGTCGATGATAGTTTCGTCGGTCCAATCGATGAGATTTTCTGATTTCCAGGTGACAAGAGCGTGATTGGATTCCCATCCCTCTTCACATTTCATATCTGTGCCGACGATGTAATAAAAGCCGTCCTGACCTTTTAAAATATAGGGGTCACGGACACATTTTTTGCCCTTGTGCTGGGTGATGACAGCCTTGTTTTTGTTGAGGGGAGAAAAGCTGTAGCCGTCTTCGCTTACGGCGAAGTGTATTCTTTCCTCACCTTCGCCGTTACCGACAAAGTAAACAAAAAGATATTTGCCGAATTGACTTTTTACGGGTTTTGCGTATTCCATAAAGCTTCTCCTTATTTCTTTATTTTATCCCAGTATTCCCTAGCTACCTGCTCGGTTTTGTTATCTCCGTAAACATAATACTTTTTATTTTTTATCTTGTCGGGGAGATATTGCTGAGGCACATAGTGTGAGGGATAATCGTGGGGATAAAGATAAAACTGTCCTTTGCTCTGATTGTCCTCACCGTCATAATGCATATTCTGAAGCTGACGGGGGATAGGACCGAAATTGCCGCGGCTGACATCGGACATAGCCTCGTTGATTCCCATATAAGCTGAGTTTGACTTGGGCGAATTGCAAACAAGTATAACCGCGTTGGCAAGGGGGATTCTTGCCTCGGGAAGACCTACCATAAGCGCCGTATCAACCGCCGCCTTGACGATGGGAATTATCATCGGATAGGCAAGACCCACATCCTCGTTGGCACATACTAAAAGTCTTCGAGTCGCTGAGGGCAGATCTCCCGCCTCAAGAAGCCTTGCGAGATAATGAAGGGCGGCATCGGGATCGCTTCCTCTCATGCTTTTCTGGAAGGCAGAGAGAATGTCATAATGCTCGTCACCCTCACGGTCATATTTGAGGGCACTTTTCTGGGTGAGCTCTCTGGCTTTTTCGATGGTTACAAAGATTTTTCCGTCTTTATCGGGGCGCGTGCTTAAAACACAAAGCTCAGCCGAGTTCATTGCCTTTCTCACATCTCCGCCGCAGGAAAGAGCAATATGACGGATGGTTTCTTCGTCGGCGGCAATGGGCATATTTTTTTCTGTGGCAAGAAAAGAGAAGGCTCTTTTTACGGCAGGAATAATATCCTCGGCAGTAACGCTTTTGAATTCAAAAACCGTGCATCGGCTCAAAATTGCTCCGTGAATATAGAAATACGGATTTTCTGTGGTGGAGGCGATGAGAGTGATTTCTCCTCTTTCAATATAGTCGAGGAGAGTTTGTTGCTGTTTTTTATTGAAATACTGTATTTCGTCGAGATAAAGGAGAATGCCGTTCGGTGCGGCGAGAGTGTCAAGCTCGGCAACGATGGCCTTTATGTCTGCCGTTGAAGCTGTGGTACCGTTGAGCTTATGAAATTTACGGTTTGTCTTTTTGGCCATAATCGAAGCAAGGGTGGTTTTTCCGATGCCTGAGGGGCCGTAAAAAATAAGGTTGGGCAAATCTCCCGAGTCAATTATATTACGAAGGGCGGCACCCTCTTTGAGAAGATGTCTTTGCCCGACTATTTCATCGACGGTCTGCGGACGGATACGGTCAGCAAGAGGTCCTTTCATTTTTTCACCTGCTTTTTTATAAATATCTATTGTAATTTTAGCATTATTTTCCGTTGTTGTAAATAGAAATACAGCTTTTGAATTAATGAAAGTTTTTGTTTTAAAGGTAAAAATTAAAGAGGCTTTTTTTAAAATAAGAGCAGATAATATCATTAAGAAAAGAGTTATACTCACTAAAATAGTTTTCACGGAAAATATATTTAGTGTAATTTTCACAAAAAGGTCGGAAAGTACTTTTATTTTGAGGAAAATGATGTTATAATACATTAGTTATATAGTGAGTTATACTGTCTTTCGATAAATGAAGACGAAAATATATTGGTGAATTTCCGAAGAAAAAAACGGAAAGGGAGATTTAATTTTGGAAAAATTAGTAATCCACGGCGGTAACAGACTGTCCGGTGAAGTAGAAATAAGCGGTGCCAAAAACGCTGCTGTTGCCATAATTCCCGCAACTCTGCTCGCTCAGGATGTATGCCGCATCGAGAATATACCGAATATCAGCGATGTATCCTGTATGGTCAGAATCTTAAGTCAGATGGGCGCACAGGTAAAATACATCAATAAGCATACTATCGAAGTAAACACCAAATCCGTAAATTCCTACATCGTGCCTCACGAGATGACCAGACAGCTCAGAGTCTCCTATTATCTCATCGGTGCGCTTTTAGGCAGATATAACAGAGCGAAGGTCGCTCTGCCCGGCGGATGTGACTTCGGTGTCAGACCTATCGACCTTCATATAAAGGGCTTCGAGCTTTTAGGTGCTACGGCAGTTACTGAGGGCGGAATGATTAACGCCAAGGCTGATCATCTTACAGGCAGTGCCGTTTATATGGATAAGGTTTCCGTAGGTGCTACCATTAACATTATGCTCGCTGCCGTAAAGGCCAGAGGGCTTACCATCATCG
>JAZUMO010000006.1:0-19925 GCA_045603665.1 Acutalibacteraceae bacterium | reverse complement strand
ACCGCAATCACATTTCCCGACTGTTAAACAGTTACCACCGTCGAAACTGTGATTTTGTGTTTCTGTTTCACTGCAAACCGAACAAATTCTTGTATGTGTTCCGTCACCTGCATCCGCCCAATCAGAAAAGCTGTGACCGGCACTTCTTGTTACCTTTAAGTTGTAAAAAATATTGTAGCTGCTGTAGAATGACTTTTCAAACTCCTGCATAAATTCATCTTCACAGGAATCAATTTTGAAGGATATACTGCTTTCATTCCACGCTGTGTTGCCGTCGTTACGCTCAAGAGCAATTTGATAGCTGCAGGTGAATGTTCCGTCATCAGCTTGGGTCAATGACACATCGTAAAATGCATCACCATGCTCAACAGCGTTAAACTCGCCAATGAGCTTGCCTGATGTTTCATAAACAGCCCAATCAACAACCTCGAGCTTAATATTATAGTCGAGATTTTCAGCCGCACTTGCCGGCAGTACCGCCATGGGAAGCATTGTCACAACCATTAAGATTGAGAGCATGATTGATAAGAATTTTTTCATAGTTTATTCTCCTCCTTTTAAGAGTGCAGAGTGCAGAACGCAGAACGCAGAACGAGGGGTTAAAGTGCAGAGTGCAGAACGCAGAACGCAGAACGGGGTTAACCGTTAGTTTCTGCTCTAACTTTTACATTCTACATTGCTTTTAGTTCTGTTTCCTTGTTTACACTTTGCAAAAAATTACTTGTTGTTTGCGGAGTGCAAACCGTTCTGCGTTCTGCACTCTGCGTTCTGCGTTTATTTATCGTTTGTTTTTTTGCAGATTGAAACCAATATTGCTATTATTTCATCCACATCTTTTGCCATACTCTGAAACTCCTTATCAGTCAGGTAAGCTGTACTGTGTAACAGCCTTAACCAATAATATGTTTCATTTGCTTCTTTCAGTGCTATGTTCATTTTAGTATTAAAGTCAGGCTTGGTCTGACCTCTTTCACCCTCGGAAACATTAGCGCCGATGCTCGTACCGCTCCTTAAAAGCTGTTTTGACAGAACGAACTCTTTCTTGTCAGTTGTCAGATGCTTATAAAGATTTACTATCCTTACCGCAAAATCGAAGCTCCTTTTTTCAACTATACTTTCCAATTTCACACTCCGTTCTGCGTTCTGCACTCTGCGTTCTGCGTTTTTATATCAAGTTCATCAAAAACACTTTGCACCGCCTCTTTTGCAACGGTTGCAAAATCAATTTTTTCGATAAAGCTGATTGCCTCGGTGATTTTTTCATCTTCCGCCTTATAAATACGCAGAAGCATTGTTACAAGTCGTTTTGCTTTGGCTTCAATAGTAAAATATATACCGCAGGGAACGGTCATATATGCTCTCATTATACCCATTGAAGCGATTTCAGTTTCGTAGAAGTCATTCCAAGCGGAATTTTTAAAGGTTTCACTGAAGGAATCATACATCATATCGGTTCTTCGTTTAAGAACCTCTTCACTTGTTTTCGGCATTGAATAGCCTGAAAGGTAAAGGTTACGCATATCCTCATTCATTTCCGCCATATAAAGCTGTAAAACCTCATTAGCTATGAAGATAAGCACTTGGTCGTCGGTGAGCTTTTTTGAGACTGCATCTGATGCCGAGGTTACTCCGTCGAGGAATTTTGTGACAAGCAATCCTAAAATTTCCTCTTTGCTGTTCATTACATAAAGTATCTTTGACTTAGGAACACCGGACAGCTTTGCAATGTCGGTTATTTTTGTTCGCTCATAGCCTTTCTGAATGAACAAAGCTGTTGCGGCTGTGAGTATTTTTCTGTGTAATGCTTTGGTTTCTGCTTCACTTCTAAAATTCGACAAATCATCGCCCCTTTCAAAATGTTTTAGCACAAAGTAAACCTGAGTACAATTTATCTTTATTATATTTATCAAAGGGTGCTTTGTCAATAAAATACGAAAAAAACGAACAATATTTTTAATAAATTCCAACCGCTGAGGATTTTACTTCCCGATTGAAATTAAAATTATGAAAATCACATTTTATCATTATGGGTAGAAACAGCTTTGAGAGGTGAAGTCGGCTTTAATGACAAGGGTGCTCATAGAAAATAAAAGCGGTGACAAATACGACTTCAGCATAATATTAACACTGTATATCTGTTTCGCACAGGCAAAATTTCTTACTTAAAAAATCTTCTCCGACAAAGGAAAAATTTCATACCATATAAGCAAAAAAATAATCATGCTCATCCACAATATATTGTATGATTTTTTTGAATTTTGCTCTGTATTCGATAGATTTTTTTGAAACGACCTGATGTATTATCTGAAAAAATTAACGGATAAAACACAATATTCGGAAAAATATTTCCGAATATTGTGTTGACAAAAGATTATAATAACTTTATAATGAATTTAGTTTCAGTGAAAACAAATTCATTAAAAGGAGTGCTTTTATGTTTGTTGCAAGAGAAAATGAATTGGCATTGATAAACGAAATTCTTGGTAAGCCTTCAGGCAGTGCTATGATATACGGTAAAAGAAAGGTCGGAAAGACTACCTTGATTACCGAAGCTTTGAAAAGCAGTAAGGATAAAACAATCTACTATGAATGTATAAAGTCAAGCATCGAAGATAATGTTGAGGGCTTTGTTGATGTACTTGTAAGAGAAAAGGTGTTGGCGATTCCGCTACCGTTCAAAACATTTATTGATGTGTTTGCCTACCTTAATACTCTGCCGCAGACCTTCAATATCACAATTGACGAGTACCCTTATCTTAAAATGTTCTCTAATCCTGAAACGGTTGATTCAATGTTTCAGAAAATCATCGATAACAACCTATCAAACATCAGATTGTTTCTCTCCGGCTCTCATATCGGAATGATGAAGAATTTGCTCGAAGAAAAGAATGCTCTTTACGGCAGATTTTCTCTCACAATACATCTGAAAGAACTGAACTACAAAGAAGCAGCTTCATTTTATCCTGAAAAACAAGTTTATGATAAGGTGGGACTTTATTCTGTTTTCGGCGGTTCACCGTATATAAACAAATTTATTGACCCTGATAAAACACTTAAGGAAAATATAATAAGCACTGTTCTTAAAGATACTCATCCCATTTATCAGTATGCTGAGCATCTTCTGATTACCGATTTTACTAATGCCGTAAATGCAGAAAGAATTTTCTATGCAATTTCAAACGGCAAGAAAAAGTATGGCGAGATTGAAAGTAAGCTTAAAATGAAAAACAACGGTCTTCTTTCAAAACAGTTAGCCGCACTGACAGGTATGGAGATAATCTCAAAAACATATCCCATTAACAAGCCTGACGACAACAAAAAAATCTCTTATGAAATCAATGATAACCTTCTGAGATTTTACTATACCTTTATTTACAAAAACAAAAGTGCTTTGCAGGTTCTCGGTGCAGAAGCCTTCTATAACGAGTATATAGAAGAACCGTTAAAGCAATTTATTTCTTTCAGATTTGAAGAAATCTGTCGGTCATATTTCTCACTGAACGCTATGTCAGGAAAGCTTAAAGGCATAACAAATATCGGAACTTTCTATTACGACGACAGTGTAACAAGAACGTCAGGTGAATTCGATGTTGTTTTACAAAGAAAAGGTACAGAAACAGATTTTGCTTACGATGTTTATGAAGCAAAGTATTATGCTTCTCCGCTGTCACAGGGTGAGATGTATAAGGAAGCCGAGAAAATAAGAAATCTTAAAGGTCTGACTCTCGGTAAAATCGGCTTCATAGCAATGTCAGGCTATGAGAAAGAGGACGCTCAATTTCACTGCATAAGCGGTGAAGAGTTATACGAATAAAAGTTCAGCGACAGTACGGCTCAAACTGTACTGTCGCTTTTTCTGTACATTATGTCAGGTGTAAATCAACTCATTGAAAACAATCTCATTTGCCCTTTGCTGAATATTGCCCATCCTCTGTATCCATTCAAGTTGGTCTTGTTCTTTCAGATGCTCTGTAACGCCTTCGCTTTCTTTCATCTGCTCAACAAGAGTATCAAGCATATTTCTTGCCTGATTTTCTACTTCGGCACAGTGCTGATAAAGTTTGCCTCCCGCAAGAAGAGTAGAAAATACTGCTTTATTATTCGCCAATGGCTTCCTTTGTCTGTCTGATTGATTCGTTTTCCTCATGACGTTCTGCTCTTATCGCTTCAAGCTCCCGGTACATCTGTTGCTTCTTATCGCCTTCAACATTATAGGCAAATTTGAGCACAACTGCTCTGATAACATTGGCAATAGTATAGCCGAAGAGAAGGAATGCTAAAAGCTTGAGACAAGTATCAAGATATGTGGGACGGGCCTGCATTGTTTCAACAAGGTTACCTACCTTTGAAGACTCATAGCCTGCCCATGCAACCATATAGGGTATAGCAAGCTCCTTGAGATAGTTGAAGCCGGAGTTGATCCAACCGGGGATAATACCCTGAACAGCCTCCATTCTTTCGCCTGTCTTCCATTCAAGATAATCATAAAATTCGACATCAAAGTGAGATTTTGAAAGCTCCTGAATACCGATACCGATACCAAAAACGAAATAGAATACATAGAAAAATATGCTGTTCCAGCCTTCGAAAAATCTGATACCCATTTTTGCTTCAACAAAACAGATGCCGAAGAGTATACCTGCTGCAACGGGTGAATAGATACCGCAGAATTTGAGAAGCTTTGTAGGCTCATACTTCTTTGAAAGCTTTGTAGTAATGAGATTACCTACAACAGTACCGATAGCGGTCGGAAGTGTAAGAAGAAGGTTCTTTGATGAGCCTACTGTAATAGCAACAAGGAAGGTTGACATTTTACCGAGCATAGCAAAATTAGTACCCCACTGCATATACTGGAAGGCACGGTAGTTTCTGTCTTTGAAAAGAGACAGAAGAGTTTTTGAAACCTTTACCTTTTCCTTCTGAGGCAACTCAATTCTTTCCTTACAGAAGAAGGCACACATAAGGTTACCGGAGGCTGTAACAACAGCTGCAACAAGAGCGAGTGTCATATACATCGCATTCTTGTCATCGCTGAAAATACCGTAAACAAAGGTTGCAATATAAGCTCCGCCGTAGCCGATATAATAAGATAACTGCCATATTGTTGCTGCGGTTTTCTTTTCCTTGGGGTTGGGAGAAATAACCTGAATAATATTCTGTCCTGCATTGTTAAAGGCATTGAATATAGTCTGACAGCAGGCTATTCCGTAACGGAAAAGGGTCATCTGCTGAATAGTCCATCCCTGGGGAACGTAGAAGTATAAGGCAGTAAGGGTGAATATAGGAATAAGGCAAATAACATACCAATGGCGATATCTGCCCCAACGGGTTCTGAACTTCTGGATAATCATACCGGAAATAGCACCCATTGCAATACCTAAAATAGTTGTCATTGTCGTCTGTACGGCAAGAATATCCGCAATTGAATCGGAATCAACACCGACAGGACCGAAATAAAGTTCGTGTAAGAATGCTGTGGCAAGTGTACCCGTAAGGGTTGTACCGAACATGCCGCCGATTCTTGCGAGCATAACGCAGGCGTACTCGAATTTCGATATGTACTTACCCTCATTTCCTGGCAAGGCATTCTGCGGAATTTCCGCAGCAGAAGTTTTTTTGTTTTTAAACATCATATCATCTCCATTGGTTTGTTTTGTTTGCCTATTTTAAGGGAATTGTAATGCTTTTAGTTTTTTACAGCCCCCTTTGCTATTTACATATTCACATCATACATTCATCGACTCAAAAAATTCCTCAAGCTGAGTCTGATCCATGCTCTTTTTTTCAGTAAGACGTTCCGTAAGAGCGTCAAGAACAGCACGGTTTTCACGAATCATCTTACGGGTGCGCTCATACTCGCTTTGCATCAGCTGCTCAATTTCATCCTGAGTCCAGCGGGCATAGAGCTTTTCACCCATCGCATATTCGTTAAGGCTTGTTTTCATATAATATCTTGCGTGACGGATATCGGAGCTGGCACCGGTGTTGTTACCTGCCGTTTCGCCGTAAACCTCAATCTCTGCTGCACGGCCTGCGAGACAGCGGCAGACTCTGTCCATAAGCTCCTGATATGTATATGTACCCTTGTTTTCACCGGCACTTTCCATAAATCCGCCGTATCCCCCGCGTGATACTACCGTAAGGAAGGAGGGTGTCACACCGCAAAGGCGGCATACAAGAGCATGACCTGCTTCGTGACAAGCTGTCTGTCTGAGATGATCAGGATCCATTTTGTTAACATCGCCGAAGCGGTATTCGTCGAGTGTATCCATATAGGCAACACCGTCGGGCTCCCCTTCGCCGAGAATACGGGCATAGTTGGAGTTGATCATTTCAAGATCGGCATTATTCATACCTCCCGTACGCTTAGCCATATTCATAACAATCTTTTCGTGGTCCTCACCGAAATATATTCCGTGGCGCTTAAGACTCTTTTCAAGAAGAGCATAGCGGTCATCGGTGTCCGGCAGAGGAATAAGAATTTTTTGATCGAAGCGTCGTACAAAGGCCGGGTCAAGCACTCTTCCGCTTTCGCCCTCTATTTCATAGTTTGTGGCAGCCATAACGAAAACCGGACGTTTTTCATCAACCGCAAAGCCATCCATTTCAGAAAGGAAAATATTAAGTGCATCCTCATTATGCGTGCTGCCGACGGAGCCGGTACGGATTCGTGCAATTGCATCAACCTCGTCAATAAAAATAATTGACGGTGCATATTTGCGTGCCTTTTTGAAAAGATCCTGAATGTTCTTTTCGGTCTGACCTACCAGTGGTCCGAAAAATGCAGCGGCGGAGGCAGGAATAAAGGTAGCATCACATTCGTTTGCCATCGCCTTTGCAAGCATAGTTTTACCTGTGCCCGGAGGTCCGTATAAGAGAACGCCCTTGGGCATCTTTTTGCCCTTCATTGCAATCTTTCGGGGATCCTCGAGCATTTCGCAATAATCACTGAGTGCTTCCTTTGCCTTTTTACAGCCGACGATATCATCAAATTTAAGGTTGTTGTTTTCTCCTTTTTTTGCAATGCTGTTTCCGTCGCCTGCCTCGTGTGCACTCTTAAGAGATAATTTTTCAAAGCTGATAACTGCGCAGCTGTCACTGATTATATACTGTGCACAGTTGTAGCTGAGGAATTTGTTTGATCTTCCCAGAGAGAATGTGGCATTATTGATCAATGCTCCGAAGGCAAGCTCCTTAAGCACCTTGCCGAATTCCTCTTCATTTACGCCGTCGAGACGGATTACACCCTTTGCTCCGCGGGCAACAAGGGTATCGAAGGAACGGATTTTACCTGTAGTATCAAGAATATATACGGGAATTTCCGGTGTAAATTCGCGCATATATTCAAACATTCTCATACCCGCAGAATCAATGTCCTCCACATCATTCGGAATACGGTCACTTTCTTCGTTACCGCAAAGAGGATCCAGAAGAACATAATCGGTAACGCCTCGGATACGGCGCTTGAAGCCCTCCTCGTCAGGGACGACCGAAAAATCAACCTGAAGCTTTGAGGCTGCAGCAGCAAAGAGAGCTGAATCTGCACAGCTCATAACGGCAACCTGCATACGGTCATTACTTGTAAACAGATTTCCGATTTCCTCGTTTTCCTGACTGTCGATGGTAATAGTGATTTCCCTGAGAGAGTCAACACGCTCAGCTCCGAGATCAAGAAGCTGCATTATCACTTCCTGTAATTCACGCGAAACGATATTCTTTGCAAGACCGCGGAGAGTACGTGCGTCGGAAACTCCGCCGGCATTATAAAGCACAAGTGCCGCGAGAGTTACGGGGTCATAATTAACTCTGATGCCTGAGGATTTTTCAAACAGAGACATCTGAAGAGCTATTTCATCCTTTACAATTTGTAAAAGAGCATAGGGCTCAAGATGATTGAAAAGAATCACTCTGCCGTTAGCCATACGTGTGGTTATACATTCGGGGAAGAAGGGCTCCTGAGTTGCAGTGTTGACATCCTTACGAAGAGCATCAAGAATTACACTTCCCGGAACAGAAGAAAGATCGCAGGCCGAGGAGTCCTCATAAAGAGACCTTCCTGCGTTGGTAGTCATAATAATGATATTATCCTTGAAGGATACCTCCTTGCGTATCTGATGGTCCATCAATCTTGCACCGTCAAGAATCTGCAGGAATAAATGAATTGTATTGATGTGTGCCTTTTCTATCTCGTCAAAAAGGATAATGCCGTCAGGATTTTCTCTTGCAAAACGGGTAACAACCGCAGACTGACCGTGTTCACCGTTAAACTTCATATTGGCAAGGTTATCGGAATATTCGCTCATATCCACAATAAGAAGCTCTCTGCCTAAATGCTTGCCGGCAAGAGTTGCCAGGAAGGTTTTACCGACACCGGAAGGGCCGGTAAAAAGGAAGGTGGCAAGAGGTCCCTTACGGTCGGGATTCAGAGAGGAGAACATCTCACTTTCAAATACGCCCTGAACTACCTCGTTGACTGCGTGACGCTGACCGCGTACCTTTGAAAGTAAAATTTCTCTGAGCTCGTGGATTTTACGGGTTTTTTCGGAAAGAGTAACAGCTTCCTGCTGAGCCTCCTGTGCTTCCTTTTTCTCGTCGGGCTCTTTCTTCACGGGCTCGGCCTTCTTTTCATTCTCTGCTTTTTCGGGAGCAAGCTTGATTTCCGGCTTAGGAACACTTTTCTTTGCCGGGGATGAGCCGCAGCCTTGTACTGCAGTCCAGAATTCCCTGTTGTCCTCAACGTTTACCTTCTTCCTGAGCTGATTGATTTCTTCATCGCCGGGCTCGGTAACGGAAACAATGATCATACTTCTGGTTTTTTCATCCGAAATAAGCTGCTCGAGAATTTTTTTCGCTGCAGCCTTCTGCTGCTCTGCATCGGTATCGGTAGCCACATAGAAATGGTACTGCACACTTCCCTTTCCGTCATAAACGAGCTTTGCGGGAGCCATAGCTTTTTCGAGAGCACTCGCAAGGTCATCGGATAAAGCGCGATTGTTGGCTGATTTATAATCCCAGCCTATTGTCGGTGAACGAAGTAAAAACGAAATTTTTAATACACCCATATTTTTTTCTCCTTATACCAAAAAGAGGGACTTAACGTCCCTCAGCTTTATAATTTAATTATGCATAAATTGCCTTCATAATCGGCTGCTTTGCATCTTCGGCAATCTGAATCATACGAACGAGAAGCTCAAATGCTTCATCTGCAGCATTTTCAATGGTGATAATGGCATCGTCGTGAAGAACAACGTTGTTTTGCTTATCAACATAGAAGGTAATCCACTTGTACTGGTTGTTAAGCTCATTACAAACGAAAATAACATCAGCAAGCTTTTCCTCGGGAACGCTTTCAAAAACAAGATAAAGTGAAAGGTATGTACCGTTATCGCCGGTAAAGAAGAGCTTTGTTGTCTTGCCTTTATAGGGGAACTCTACAACAGAATCGCCGTCACTGTCGGTGCCTGCCTGATAGCCGAGATCCTTAGCGTCCAAAGAGTTTGTAAATAATTCTGCGCATGTATTAAGCATAATAGTGCCTCCTTAATATTAATAAGACAATAATACAGTAAGCAATATAATTTGTCAACAGAAAATAAAAAAATTGTCAATTCAAATATTATTTTTTTACAAAATGACGAAACGCATCAATGCATATTCTAAAAAAACATTATTCACCGGCTGAATACCGAAACAGATGTATGCTGATTTCCTTTTTAATTATTGCTTGTTTTTTCTTTTTAATTATTGCTTGTTTTATTGTTGCTATTTTTCTGATTTTATAGTATAATTAATTGATTATACTCTTTAAAGTGACATTACCGGAAAAAGGAGGCAGGTAAAATGTTTGTAGATAAAGCGAAAATTTTTATAAAAGCAGGTAACGGCGGCAACGGTGCCGTAGCCTTCCACCGTGAAAAATACGTCGCAGCAGGCGGCCCCGACGGCGGCGACGGAGGGAAGGGCGGAGATATCGTCTTTATGGTGGATGACAATCTTTCCACTCTCAACGATTTCAAATACAAAAGAAAATACAAGGCTCCCAACGGTGCAGACGGTCAGGGAGGAAGGAGAAACGGAAGAAAGGCAGACGACCTTATTATCAGAGTGCCCAGAGGTACCGTTATCCGTGAAAGCGACAGCGGAGTTATTATGGCTGATATGTCCACGGATGAAACCTTTATTGCCGCAAGAGGCGGCAAGGGTGGCTGGGGCAACAGTCACTTCGCCACGGCAACAAGACAGACTCCCCGCTTTGCAAAGGCAGGTATGCCCGGTGAGGAATGGGAGGTTACTCTCGAATTAAAGCTTCTTGCCGACGTGGGACTTTTAGGCTTTCCCAATGTAGGTAAGTCCAGCTTCATTTCCGTCGTAAGCCAGGCAAAGCCTATCATTGCCGACTATCATTTCACCACCATCACTCCCGTTTTAGGTGTGGTTTCCATGGGTGAAGGCTCCTCCTTTGTTATTGCCGATATTCCCGGTCTTATCGAGGGTGCCAGCGAGGGCATCGGCCTCGGCCACGAATTTTTAAGACACGTTGAGCGCTGCCGTATGCTTCTTCACATCGTCGATGTGTCAGGCAGTGAGGGCAGAGATCCCATCGAGGATTTTGAAAAGATAAACCTTGAGCTTGAGCGCTTCAATCCCGACCTTGCAAAAAGGCCTCAGATTGTTGCAGGCAACAAAATTGACCTTGCCACTGACGAGCAAAGAGAGGTCTTCAGGAAATATATCGAGGAAAAGGGCTACACCTACTTTGAAATGTGCGCTCCCATTCTTGAGGGCACGAAGGAGGTTATCGATGCAGTAGCGGCCCTTCTTGCTACTCTGCCCCCCGTCAAAAGATACGAAAAAGAGGAAATTCCCCTTGAAACCCTGCTCAAAAAGCAGGATACAGGCTTCACCATTACCGTCGAGGAGGATGTTTATATCGTCGAAGCACCCTTCCTCATCCGTGTTCTTTGCCAGACAGACCTTGACGATTACGAATCACTCCAGTATTTCCAGAGAGTTCTCATCTCAAGCGGAATCATTGATGCCCTGCGTGAAAAGGGTATTCAGGAAGGCGATATAGTAAGCATTTATGACTTTGAATTTGAATTTATGAACTAAGGATTTTTTATGGAAAAATTAACCGCAGCAAAATGTGATGTAAATATGCTCAGTCCCCTGAATCTCGCCTTTGTAGGCGACACGGTCTTTGATCTTTTCGTAAGGGAAAGACTTGTCTGCGAGGCCAACCGTCCCGTCAGCAAGCTCCACACCCGGGCAGCCGGAATAGTAAAGGCCTCCGCCCAGGCAAGGGCTGTTGAAAGAATAAAGGACAGACTCACCGAGCAGGAGCAGGGTGTTATCAGACGGGGCAGAAACGCCCACGTCAACCATAAGGCCAAGAACATGAGCGAGGCCGATTATCATCTCGCCACAGGTCTTGAGGCTCTTTTCGGCTATCTTTATCTTAAAGGCGAAACGGACAGACTCGGCGAAATTTTTGAAATGATTATTGAGGAGGAAGAATGATGAACAGTGCATTCGGTTCAAACGGCAGCAATGATGCCTTCTGGCTTATCAAAACAGTTGAAAAAAAAGTAAATGTCAAGGGTGCCGCATATCTCGACCTTATCCTTTGCGATAAAAACGGTGAAATCAGTGCAAAGCTCTGGGACTATAACGAGCTAGCCCACGGCACATATGCACCCGGCGATCTCGTAAAAATCAGGGGCACGGTTACCCAGTTCAACGGCAACGACCAGCTTCGCATTGACCGTATGAGAAGAGTAAACGAAAACGATGGCGTAAACATTGCCGACTTCGTCCCCTCAGCAGAATACAGCGGCGAAATGATGCTCGGTCAGATTATGAATGTAATCGCTTCCGTTAAAGACGAAGAGCTTAAGCACCTTACCTTTGCCCTTGTAAAGGACAGAGAAGAAAAAATTCTCTTCTGGCCCGCAGCCTTCAAGCTTCATCACGCGATGAGAGGCGGTCTGCTTTACCACACTCTTTCAATCATAAAGCTTTGTGAGGGTGTATGCAGCATTTATCCCGCCGTTGACCGTGACCTTCTTCTTTGCGGTGCAATCGTTCACGACCTTTGCAAAATCGATGAATTCGACATCAGTCCCGCAGGTCTTGTCACAGGCTATTCCGTAAGAGGTGAGCTTTTAGGCCATCTTGTTATGGGCGCAGTTAAAATCGAAGAAAAGGCAAGACAGCTGGGCATTGATAAAGAAAAGGCCATGCTTTTACAGCATATGGTTATTTCTCACCACGGTGAGCCTGAATTCGGTGCCGCAGTAAGGCCGATGTTTCTTGAGGCGGAAATTTTAAGTGAGCTCGATAAGCTCGACGCCACCATAAATGAAATCACAAGCGCCACAGCCGACCTTGAGGAAGGTGAATTTTCACAGAGAATGTGGGCACTTGATAATCGCAAGCTTTATAACCACGGCAGAAAAGAAGTCACAACAAAGGCTAATCTCGAATAAAAAAACCTACCGCACAAAAGGGATGTCAGTACCCTGATGTGCGGTATTTTTATTGCGATGAAAAATTATCCCTCTTACGGTTGTATAATATGCGAAAGGAGGCTGAAAACCGTGTGTTCCTTTTCATACGACGAGTACATAGAGCAGACAATAAAAAAATATTCTCCCTCAATGCTGAAGACCGCTTTTTCCCTGCTTAAATCCACCGCTGATGCAGAAGATGCGGTGCAGGACGCCTTCATAAAGCTTATTACCAAGGCCCCCGAATTTGAAAATGACGAGCACTGCAAGGCCTGGCTTTTGAGGGTTACGGTGAATATCAGCAAAAATATGCTTAAATCCGCAAAAAGGAAAAATCTCCCCTTGACGGAAGAAATACCCTACAGCGAAAAAAGCGACGGTGTTTTACCCTATGTGCTTTCTTTGGACGAAAAATACAGAGCGGTAATTCATCTTTATTACTATGAAAATTATTCCATTAACGAAATAGGCGAAATAATGTCTTTATCCTCCGCCACGGTGGGCACGCGGCTGGCAAGAGGAAGAAAAATGCTCGAAAAATTATTAAAGGAGGATTTCGGGAATGAGCTTTAAAGAGAAATACAAAAAAGAAATTGATGCCCTTTCCTTTTCGGCAAATTACGAGATGAGGCTCAGAGAAGCTATTAAAAAGGCAGAAAAAAAGAGCAGTTTTCCATTTAACGGCAAACGGAAAATTTTAAGTCTTATCGCCGCTGTTATCACGGCAATCACTCTTTTATCCGTCATTACCGTCGCAGAGCCTTCTTCTCACACACCCGATGCAACCACAGAGCAATTTCAAGGCTCGGTTACAGCTTTTGAGGACCGATGGAAAAAAAGTAAAAAATTCCCCTATGAAAGAGGAGATGAAAAATACACCTTCACCGTTCTCGGTATTGCTTCGGGAAGTTTTCTGAATAACTGCGAGGGCTTTTCTGCCGACGAAAGTAAGGATTATTTTGTAGCAGCAATAAGAAGCACCGAGGGCAATTATCTTTCCCTTGAGGATGGCAGCTTTCCGATAAAGGTCACACCTCTCATCTACGGCAGAGAGCCCTGGGAAACAAACGGCAGTACACTTTGCAGGGACACAAGGCTTAAAGAGAAAAACGGAGTTATTTATTATCTCTTTGACACAGCTTTCCTTGAAGATTTTGTCGGAAGAACCATTTGCTTTGCTGCCTATGAGGGAGATACCCCCTCAAACGAAATTTTTTCAATAGATGAAAAGGGCATAATCTCCTTCAGTGAAGGCTATAAGAGCTTCGGTAAAATTTCAGAGCTTCCGGCCGATATGTCAGGTACTCATCCTGAAGCAGCAGAAGAAATGCTGTCGCAGGATATTCTTTCAAAGCTGAGATAAAGTATAAACCCGTATACGGCTTGATTACTATTGCATATTTTCTTTTTTTATGATATGATTTAACGGTAATTACGGAAAGAGAGGAAGTATGAATATGTATGATGCTTTCATAAGCTACAGAAGAAAAAACGGATTCGCTGTGGCAAAAATGCTCCGCGACCAGCTTAAGGAAAGAAAAATCTTTGCTTTTGTTGACCTCGAAGAGCTTAAAAGCGGTATCTTTGACGAAAAGATTCTTCTCGCAATCAAAAACAGCCCCGCTTTTATCCTCGTTCTTTATCCCGGTGACCTTGACCATTGCGGTGATGAAGGCGACTGGCTTGCAAAGGAAATTGATGCCGCAGTCACATCGGACAGAAAAATTATTCCCGTCCTTTGCAACGGCTTTGAATGGCCGAAGGTATGGAATGAAAATATTCCCGAAAACATTAAAATCATCTCAAAATTCAACAGCGTCACCATGAGTCAGGAATATCTCGGTGCCACCATTTCAAAAATCGTAAGCTATGTAAACGAGGGTTCCGGCAAAGATGACGAGGATGTAATAACATCTCCGGTAAGCGATACCAATCATTTCTTCCTTTCAAATATGAAAGACCTCGATTCAATTGAAAGTGTTGACCTTTCCTTCCATGCCGGCTTTATATGGCACCAGGACATCGGACATCTGGATATCCTTTCTGCCTTTGATGATGCGGGCATCCCCGTAAGAGTTGTCATAAACACCGAGGACGGTGCACTCATAATCGGTAAGCATATGCGCCATAAGCTGAAAAAATATCCCACCTTTGAGGAGGGCATAAGCTCCTGGAAAAGTCTTGAATCAACGCTTGACAATATGCAGGTAAGACTTTCCGATATCCCCGTTATGCGTATATGCTATTGCATCAATAAAAAGAATAAAAGCGAAAGTGTTATGAGAATCAAATTCTACACCTACGGCAATCCGAAAATTGACGACAATTATATTCAGGATTTCACTCCCGCCGACCATCCCTTTGAGCTTTATAAAAAGGAATTTGAATATCTTTGGAAAAACGGAAAATCTGAATAATATAAAAAGCCTCTGTGCCGACCGGGACACAGAGGCAATTTTTATATCTTTTGTTATTTTTCAGGTATCTCCTGCACACCGTAATGATCACAAAGGGCAAAATATTCGTCCTCACTGATTGCTACTACTGAGCCGTGACGGGGATTGAGATGGTCCACTGACATTCCTGCTCTGCGCACACGGCGGAAGGATTCGAAATCACGGGTCATTTGGGGGAAGAAGGTGCCTTCACCGTATTCGTCCATGATCATTACCCAGGCATTAGTACCCGTAATACGGTACATTGTGCTGCCCTCAACACCCCAGTAATTAAGTGAACAGATGGTGTAATCTCCTTCAAAGGGGCCTGTTGCACTCTTTGATTTTACATAAGCAATCTTCTGGGTAAGGTCCTCTTTGAAATAAAGATAGTAATAACCGTCTTTTTCGTTATAAATCATATCACCGTCGATACACTGAACGCCTACACCTGACCAGCCGTCATCACGGGTAAAGGCTTCGCCTCTTCTTCCGTAAAGATACTCGGGAGCAGAGAAGGTTTTGAAATCGTCGGTATAAAGATAGTAATGCTGTGCAACATCCTCATTTTCTTCCGTTGCGGGGTCATCAAATTCGGAAAGTGCGAGATAAAGCATATATTTGCCTGCCGCCGCATCCCAGATTACCTGAGGTGCCCAGGCTCTGTTACAGCCTTCCCAGCCCTCGAAATCACGGATATCAAGAACAAATTCATCTTCCCAGTTAATAAGGTCATAGGACTTCCAGAAAATAACAGCGTGGTTTGAGGTCCAGCCCTCAAGTGCATTCATATCCGTAGCAACGATATAATAGCAGTCCTTGCCCTTTTCATCCTTTGCGGCGAAAATATAAGGATCACGGACACAGCCCGTACCCTTTGTCTGGTCAATAACCGACTCGTTATTATTGAGTGCGGCAAAGTTATAGCCGTCGGTGCTTACAGCGAGATGAATAGTCTGTTCATCTACCTCGTTGCCTACAAAATAGCAGAAAAGGTATGCTCCCTCTGTGCTTACGGCAGGGAAAGCATAATCATTGAAAGCATAATTGAAAAGATTATAGCCTATCATCAGAAAAGCCATAACCGCACGAAGAAAAGACATCATTGTCATAATAGTACTCTCCTTTTTTCTTTTTTTTACAGTTTAACACAATATTACGGATAATTAAATAGTTTTTTGAAAAATATTTAAATTTTATCTTTTGAGGCAGGTCGCAGCAGAAATACGGGGGCGCCAAGCCCTGCGTGCAGGGCTTCAGATTTGAAAAAATCTGAAGTGACAGAGGCCGTGGCCTCTGTCCTTGGCGCCCCCGCTCTCTGGTAAAATACGCCGTAACGGTTGAAAAAACAATCATACTGTGATATACTTTAATCTGTGCAGGTATGGACTACGGCAAAAAGTACAGAGTATCCGTTGATGCTCCGGGTAAAATTGAAAGAGTATAAAAAAATTTAAGTGAGGCCGTGAACATCGCAGCCTCACTTTTTCATTCATTAAAACTCCCAGGGTGGCTTTTCATCCTTGCCCCCGGAGGTCTTTTTTTCTTTTTCTTCGTCTTTTTCTTCAGTAAACTTATTACCCTTTTTGAGACGGACAACAAGCCCGAGACCTATAATTCCGATAAGAGCGATTACTATGATAAACACAAGGGCAACACCGCTTGTATTGCGAACGGTTGTGGGATATTCAATACTACCGGTGAACATATTGTCTGTTATCTCTTCAAATTCACCGTCATTGTCTACCACAAATTCATCTTCAACATCAACTTCAAAATCCACATCAGCCGCCGAGACGTACTCTTCCTCTGTATGATCTGTTCCGAAAACCTCTTCAGCCCAATCGACCACTATAACGCAGGGTATTCCTGTTTTTTCCGTGAAGTCAGTCAGCTCTGCATTCAAAAGCTCCTCATTCATTTCAACCAATGTTTCATTTACAATTCTTGACTCAGGCTTAGTGTAATCTCTGTCGCCGGAAAGGAAGGGACTGTCAAAATTCAGAGAGACAATGCTTTCCTTCATTTCCTTTATCACAGCAGTAAGGTCCGTGTCAAGAGAGTACTCAAAATAATTGCTGTTGATATGATTTTCAAGAGCCTGACCGTACTCGGTGTATTCACCGAACATTTCATTGATTTCGGGTCTGATGTTATCTCCCACCCAGGCTATGGTGTAATAGCCGTCGCAGGCTGTATTGGTAAGGAAAACCAGAAGGAGATTATTTTCGTAATTACTGATACCCGCGAAAGAATCAGCATATTTTGCATTTGCATAATCCTGCATAGTCTTTTCGTCGTAAACAACACCGCCGTCAACATCTATTTCGTATTGCTCGGTTACGACAAAGGGATCGTCAAACAGGTCACCTTCGGGAATGAAAACGTTTACGGCTAAAAAGATTACAAAAATTGCTATTATCAGTCCTGTACCGCATCCGCCGCCCATATAGCGTCTTCTGCCCCAACCCCAGCCTCCGCCGAAGAAGGGACCGTGGAAATGAGGTCCGTGATGATGCCCACGGAAATGACCGCCGTGATGTCCGCCGAAAGAACCTCCGTTATTACTTCCTCCGAAGGATCCGCCATGGTTACCCCCAAAAGAGCCGCCGCCAAATCCTCCGCCTCCCCCAAAGGAGCCTCCTGAATGACCGCCGCCTCCGAATGAGCCGCCGCCAAATCCTCCGCCTGAGCTTCCTCCACCGGGTCCCGGCATAAAAATCAACTTCCTTTCACTTTAAAATAATGTTTTCTTACAGATAAATTATACTTTTTTTGCTTTTATCTGTCAACACAGTAAACAGAACATACCGTAATTTTTTCGCAGACAAAAGATACATTTTGTTTTATCTGAAATAAAAAAAGCCCAAAATAATTGTAAAATTAAGTAAAAACGCAGAAAAAACAAAAATACTGTTGCTTTTTATTTGAAAAGTATGATAATATATACTAAATTATTATGCCAAGGAGGGTTCAGCCATGAGAGTAATTACAGGCTCCGCCAGAGGCAGAAAGCTTATCACCCTCGATGGTGATGATGTAAGGCCCACAACGGATATAGTCAAAGAAGCCATGTTTTCAATTATTCAGTTTGAAATTGAAGGCAGTAAGGTTCTTGATCTTTTCGGCGGCTGCGGACAGCTTGCCATTGAAGCTCTTTCAAGAGGCGCAGCAAGCGCAGTAATAGTTGACAGCAGTAAAAAAAGCGTCGACGTTATAAAGAAAAATCTCGAAGCTACTTCCTTTGATAAAAAAGCTGTCGTTATAAACAGTGACGCTGTAGCCTTCCTTTCACGCAGAACGGAAAAATACGACATTGCTCTTCTTGACCCGCCCTATTCAAGGGGCATTCTTGAAAAGGCTCTCGAAAGGGTTCCCGAGGTTATGGAAAAAACGGGTGTCATCATCTGTGAAGCTCCCTTCAACGATTCTCTTCCCGAAAAAACAGGAGAATTCGAGCTGAAAAAGAAGTACCGTTACGGCAAAACCGGTCTTTTCCTTTACCGTATTCCCGAAAAGGAGGAAGACTGATGAAAGAAAGAATAGCTGTCTACCCCGGCTCCTTCGACCCTGTTACCAGCGGTCACCTCGATATCATTAAAAGAAGTGCAACACTTTTCGATAAAATTATAGTTGTCGTTATGTCCAATTACCGTAAAATCGGCTCTTATGCTTTCACCGTTGACGAAAGAGTTGATTTTATAAAACGTTGCACAAAGGACATACCAAACGTCAGCGTTGACTCATACATGGGCCTGCTTGCTGATTATGCAAAGCAGAAAAATGCTGTGGCTGTTGTAAAGGGACTTCGCGCCGTCTCTGATTTCGAAGACGAATTTCAGCAGGCTCTTATCAACAAAAGGCTCAACGAAAGCACCGAAACGGTCTTTCTGGCAGCGGACACCGAGCATATGTTTCTCTCTTCAAGCATGATTAAACAGGTGTGTATGCTTGGCGGAGATATTTCCCTTTTCATTCCGGCAGAAATTTCAAATGATATAATAGAAAAGTTAAAGAAAGGATAAGTTAAAATGTCAAATTTTTACGATCTTGAAACAGACCTTGAAGTGGAAGATGTAGTATCCTCAGAAGAGGAAGAATACGAAGAAGAATACGAAGAAATTACCGATTTCGGCGATTACAGCGAAGCAGACGCCGAAGCAAGATGGGGCAGCATGGATTTTGACCAGCTCGTAGTTGAAATGGAAGGCCTTGTATCCAGAGGTAAGCGCTTCTTCTTCTCAAAGACAAAGAGAATCGTTGACGGTAAGGACATCGCTATGCTCGCCGAATACATCCAGAGCAGATTCCCCGAAGAAATTGTCAAGGCTAACGACATCATCGGAAGAGAAGTAACCATCATCAACGATGCAACCGCAAAAAGCAACTCAATCATTGCTTCTGCCCGTAAGCAGGAAACAGAAATTTCCAACAGCGCAAAAACATACTATTCCGAAACCATCAAAAAGGCTCAGGATGATGCAGCTAAAATCATCGCCCGTGCTCAGGCTCAGGCTGAAGAAATGGTTCAGGAGCACAACATCACCCGTCTTGCAAGAGAAAGAAGCGAACAGATCAGAGCTACAACCGAGCAGGAAACTCAGGCTATGATCGCAAAAACCACCGAGGATTGCGAAGAAATCAAAGCAAGAGCAAGAGAATGGACCATCGGTATCGTCGAGGGCGCCCGCGGCTTTGTAACCAACGGTCTTGCAGGTTATCAGAATGTTGCTATGCAGAGCCTTGATAACATCAACGCTGTTAACAAGCAGTTCCAGAGCGAATACTCAGTTCAGGTAAGAAATCTCGGTATTGACAACTGACAAAATCAATAAGCTTATACTAATCGCCTGCCGTGTTATCCACGGCAGGTGAAGTTTTTTTTCGGGAAGAAACAGCTTTAAAATTTACTTTGCGATGAAGGGCGGCGAGCCAAGTGACCGCGAAGCGGGCAGCGGCTGCACCCCGTAGGGGCGCGGCC
>JAZUMO010000005.1:0-69741 GCA_045603665.1 Acutalibacteraceae bacterium | reverse complement strand
CTTCATTCTCCTTAAGCGATCTCGTAGACCAGTAGCTATGTCGAATTAGTTTCTACTCTGTCTTCCTGTTATCTTTATCATAACACATAAACAAAGTTCTCGGATTTTTCTACCACTTACTTTTTATCATGCCTCCTTATTTTTTTCAGCAGAGAAAGTCTCTGCTTTTTTATTTCGTCTGTGCAAAAAATAAAACCCAGCTGCAAAGCAGTGGATTTACAAGCTTTGTTTTTTCTCTTTTGCCCCTCAGAGAAAAAATGAAGCACAATCCGATAAATAGAATGCTATTACATTCCATGACAGACTCCACCACTTATACGGATTGCTGAACTGATTATACTATACTGAATTTGAAAATGCAACGGGTTTTATCAAAAAAGGTTAAAATCTTACAAAAATATTAAGATTGATAAAATGTATTGACAAATCGGTCTACAGAGTGTAAACTGAATATAGTCTACAAGATGTAGACTCGAAAAGGAGTGATTATATGAACGATTATCAGATGGGTGCCGTTGAGTCCCGCTTTGCCGATATAATATGGGAAAACGAGCCTCTTTCCTCGGCAGAGCTTGTGAAAAAAAGCGAGCAGATACTTAAATGGAAAAAGTCCACCACCTATACGGTGCTTAAACGACTTTGTGAAAAGGGAATATTCTGCAACGAAAAGGGGACGGTTACATCTCTTATATCAAAAGAGGAGTTTTATTCCTTGCAAAGTGAAAAATTTGTTGATGAAACCTTCGGTGGCTCTCTTCCCGCCTTTCTTGCGGCCTTTACCTCGAGAAAGAAGCTTACGTCAAAGGAAGTGGAGGAGCTCAGACGGATGGTTGAAAATTATGAGGAGGGCTGATTATGAATCTCGGAAGTTTATTTGAAAGCATTGTAATGAGCTTGAGTCCTGATGTTATTTTTATCAAGCTCCTCAACGTAAGCATAAGTGCCTGTTGGCTTGTAGGTGCAGTGATTTTGTTCCGCCTCATATTCAGAAAAGCTCCCCGATGGCTGACGGTAGCCTTATGGGCTGTTGTTGCCGTAAGACTTATCTGTCCCATTTCTTTTGAAAGCAGCTTAAGTCTTGTTCCTGCTGCTGAGCCGCTGCCTGTGGAAATTTTGCATGTGGACCCTCATAAGGTTGCGGAAAGCACGACAGTTGAATTTATAAATAATCCCGTTTATTCAGAGTACGTGAATTCGTCCGTTCCCGTGGATGTTGAAAGCTTTCAGTGGGATGCGGTTTTAGGCGGCCTCGGATGGCTTTACGGAATGCTGGCAATGGTACTCTATGCTCTTTTCAGCTATCTGCATATTTACCTTAAGGTAAGGCAGAGTATCAATCTGAAAGAAAAGATTTACCTTTGCGATAAAATAAACACACCCTTTATCTTCGGTGTAGTCCGACCGAAAATTTATCTGCCTTCATTTATGAGCGAGGAGGATATGACTTATGTTCTGGCTCATGAAAGGGCACATCTTAAAAGAAGGGACTATCTGTGGAAGCCTCTTGGCTTTGCGATACTAACGGTTTATTGGTTCAATCCCGTAATCTGGCTGTCATATATCCTTCTTTGCAGAGATATTGAGCTTGCCTGCGATGAAAAGGTTATAAAGGAAATGGGCGAAGAAATGAAAAAGCCCTATTCGATGGCTCTTATTAATTGCTCTGTACCGAGGAGAATGATAACCGCCTGTCCGGTAGCCTTTGGTGAAACGGGAGTGAAGAAAAGAATAAAGGCTGTTTTAAGCTACAAAAAGCCTGCCTTATGGCTTATTGTAATTGCATTTGTCGCAAGTGTGGCAGTAGCAGTATGCTTTATGACAAATCCCGAAAAGGATGACAGGACTCTTTCTGAAAAGAATTATATTATTCAGACCGATGAGGGCGAGGAAATGTTCCGTTTCGATGAGATGATAGAATATTCCGAATATTTCACTGTATATAAGGGTGAAAAGTTTTATTTCAAAGCTACTCCCGGAGCGGGCCGAAGCACTGTTCTTAATTTCCTTTCTTCTCTTTCTCTGGAAAGACTGCCGGAAGTTGCTTTAGGAGAGTTCAGTCAGAGCAGTAAAATTGAGGTAATAAGCTCCGACGGAAATATAGAACTTATCTTCTGCGACGGCTTTTCAAAGATGGTTTTACGAAACATTACGGGAAGCACCGTAACAGAAAGCTCGGTTTATGCGGTAGATAAAGAGAAGGTAAAAGCCTTTTTCGACGAAGAAAAGTATATAACACAGGGCAATATCTGGGAGTGTGATTTCACCAGCAGTGCCTACGGTCACGGATTCATTGTGTTCTATACGGATGAGCTGTTGAAGCTTACGGAAGAGCCGACAGCCAAAGGCGGAAGAATTGATGCTTACACCTCTGATGAGCACGGTGACGGATATATGTGGACTCCCGAAATAACCGAGGACGGTGTAGGTGATAAAGCCACCGTAACCTTCAAGGGTATTATATACGGAAAGGAATCAGAATTCACCGTAAACATCACCAAGGTCGGTCAGAATGACAACTTTGCTACTTATTATCTCATTTCGGCAGAGGATACTGTCGTAGGCAATTTCGGTACAAATTATGAATACTGTCTTTCCAAGCCTGTATCCCTCGGAGAAAATAACGAATGGTACTGTAATCCGACGCTGAGTCATACCGGCTACAGCGGACTGTATTTTTCACTTCCCACCGAGTATAAGATAGTTTCTGCAGAGTGCTCCAAGGGTACTGCAGAAATTAAAAACAAATACTATCTCGAGCCTGAGGGAGAAAAGCAGATTGTCTGGAGCCCTGATTTTGATACATACCTTACGGATAAAAGCTATGACATAACAATAAACGCACTAAAAAAAGGCAAAGAGGTTGCCTTTACCGTAAAGGTTATCGGTCAGGAAAAGACTGATGAAATCAGAGGCAGAAAGTTTACCCTGGAATTCGTGGACTGCATTGCTGCAAATAAAGGTTGGGCAAATTATGAGCTTCATGAGAAGGAAAGCGGACAGGCAACCGACCTTGATTCGGCTGTGTCAAAGGCTATTTTGGAGCTTAATTCAAAGAGCAGATGGCTCGGTGAATGTCCTGCCGAGGGGCATATCATTTTCGGTACTAAGAAAAAAGACAGCATTGTTACCGTATATATGATGGAAAGATATTCCTCCTACGGATTTGAGGACGGTTGGTTCATAGAGCAGGGCGGCCACAGTATTCCTGCAGTAATGAGGTTTGAGCTGAAGGACGGAATATACAGCTTCCTTGATGTGGAATATGCGGAGGACGGCGCTAACCACATCAAATCCATCAAGCGTATGTTCCCGAAAATATATGAAGGCCGGGTCAACAATCTTACCAAAAAAGAGCAGGAAAGTCTCGACAGTCAGCGTGAGGCTTATGCAAAGGCGTATCTTGATTCCATCGGAAGGCAGGCTCCTATAGGTGATTATTCCGACCTGAACGTAGTTCTTCTGACTGATGTCGGCGTTTCCGTTGAGGTTTCCAACAAGCTTCTCGGAATTAAGACGAATTTTGACACGGGAAAGATAGGTTGGTTTGAGCAGATAGAGAACGATGTCAGATATATTTACCGTACCTCTTATGCTCAGGAGCAAAGCCGCATTATTTATACCAAGGAAAATTATGAAACAAAGGAAATTGTTGAAAAAATTGAGGTTGATTCGCTGACGGGTAACATTATATCTGCCCATAATTCACCCTTGTATAAAGAATTTTTTGATGCAGAGATTGTTAAGGTCAAGGACGATTATATAACAGTAAAGCCCTTTGAAAACACCGATGAAATAAAGACAGCCGAAAGCATAGATGTATCTCTTGAGTCAACGGATAGGGATTCCCTGCCGACGTTTTATGAAGGACTTTATGTCAGAATATTTTATGACGGAAAAATCGAAAAAGGGAATCCGGCGAGAATAAACGAAGCCTCGGCAATATATCTTTATGCAGATATGAATTATATAGGAAATCAGGCCGCAGCATCGGATGATGTACAGAAAAATTATACCTTTGATGCTGAGGTTTTGGATGTGAGTAAAAACGGAGACTGGATTATGGTAAAGCCTCTCGACGGTACAGCCGAAAGAAGATCAGGTGACAAGATTCATCTTTCAATCGTCGGCACAGAGCTGGAGGGCAGAACAGACATCAGCAAGGGGGAAATGGTCCGCATATGCTACAACGGACAGATAATGGAATCTTATCCTTTACAGCTGGGTGGTGTCTCTTCCGTTTCTCTTATTTCCGAGCTTCCCGACAACAGCAATAAACAGCCAACAACCAAAGCCTATTATTCATATTTTGACAGTAACGGGAATCTTGTTACCGGTTCAAATCCGTAATAAGAATAATATCGTATAAAAGCAGGTCGGAAATCCTTTATGCAAACCGAACTGCTTTTTTCTTTTTGAAAATTATCTTTATTGTGTTGCAGATTTTCGCATTACATAGTATAATGAACAAAAATTATTTAACCGAAAGGATATGTTTTATGACAGAAAAATCCTTTATCCGACTTCCGCTGGATAATGCGGGAAAGGTTTTTCCGGGACAGAATTCCCAAAAATGGGCGAATGTTTTCCGTATGTCCATTCAGCTTAAAGAAGAAATAAAGCCTGAGATCCTTAAACAGGCTCTCGGAAACACACTTGATAGAATACCGAGTTTTAAAGTAAGGTTGCAGAATGGCTTTTTTGAAAGCTTTCTTGAAAGAAATGACGCAGAGTGTCCCGTAAGACACGACATAAAAAACTTTTGTTACAGAATAAACTTCAAAGAAAATAACGGCTATCTTTTCAGAGTCTATTACCATAAGGATCGTATAAGCATAGATGTGTACCATGCCTTGTGTGACGGCTATGGTGCTGCAGTGTTCCTTTCCACTCTCGCAAGGGAATATCTGAGACTTCAGGGATATTCCGTATCGGATAATAAGTTCGCTCTGGATGTAAAGGAAAGTCCGAAAGCCGAAGAATATGAGGACGCTTATGAGCGTTATGCAACCTCAAAAGAAAAGTGCAGTCTTCTTGAAAATCCCGTTTACCATAAAAGGGGAACAAAGCTACCCTTACATATGTTCAATTATACTACGGTGCTTATGCCTTTTTCTCAGCTGCACGAACTCAGCAAAAGCTACGGTGTTACGGTTACGGAGCTTCTGGCTGCGGTTCTTGCGTATATTCATTATAAGAAGCAGATTTCTGAGGGCAGAACTAAAAGGGATGTTACCGTACAGATTCCCGTAAATTTAAGAAAAGCCTTTCCTACGGAATCCTTAAGGAATTTTGTAATATGTCTGAGCGTCAGAATAAGTCCGAGAAAGGGTGACTATACCTTTGAGAAAATAGTGAAAAGCGTTTCTGAGCAGCTGAGAAAAGTAAACAACAAAAGCTTTCTTCATGCCTATATAACACAGACGGTTAAGCTTCAGTCAAAAACATTGAGGTATGTTCCTTTGTTTATTAAAAATCTGACAGTTAAAATCGGTTTTACCTTCGGTGCCGAATATTCAACCTCGACACTGATTTCAAATCTCGGCCCTGTAGGTATTCCCGAGGATATGAAGAAATATGTCGAAAGCTTTTCATTCTTTACGGGACCGGGTATTGTTAACGGTTGCCGTTGCGGCGTGGCATCCGTGGGTGACCGTCTTGCCTTTACCTTTTCCAATCGCTATAAAGAAAGCGATGTAGAAAGGGATTTTATAAAAATGCTCACGGATATGGGTATAGATATTACTGTAGAAACAAACAGAAGTGAATTTTTTGACAGCAGTGAAGAAATGCCTATCGGAGATAAGGAAGCTTATTCCGATGAGGTGTTCATTCCCGGTGCTGATGAAATATGAAAGTGATAATATGAAAGTTTTGATTGCTATTGATTCATTAAAGGGCAGTCTCACTTCAGGTGAGGCGGGTGCAGCGACAGCAGAAGGAATAAAAAGAGCTTATCCCGATGCTGTTACAGATATAATAGCTGTTGCCGACGGCGGTGAGGGTACTGTGGAGGCACTTATGTCAGCTCTTGACGGTGAAAGAGTCACGGTTGAGGTCTGCGGTCCGTCGGGGAAAAGGATAAGATGTGAATACGGTATTACTCCCGACGGAACAGCGCTTATGGAAATGTCTGCGGCAGCAGGAATTACCTTGCTGAAAAAAGAAGAGCTTGATCCTATGGCTGCAACTACCTTCGGTGTGGGTGAAATGATACTGGATGCTATAAAAAGAGGATGTCGTAAGTTTATCGTCGGTATCGGAGGCAGTGCCACTAACGACGGCGGAGCAGGTATGCTTCAGGCATTCGGCTTCGGACTGCTTGATAAATACGGAAGGGATATTCCCTTTGGTGCAGGCGGTCTCGCCTTTCTCGAAAAAATAAGCGTAGGTAATGTTATAAAAGAGCTTTACGAATGTAGCTTCAGCATTGCCTGCGATGTAACTAATCCTCTTTGCGGAGAAAAGGGCTGCAGTGCCGTTTTCGGTCCGCAGAAGGGTGCGTCGGAGGAGGATGTGAAGAGGATGGATTCTTATCTTCTTCGTTTTGCAGAAAAAGCAAAGGAGGTTTATCCTCTTTCCGATAAGAATTTCCCCGGATCAGGTGCAGCAGGGGGTCTCGGCTTTGCCTTTAAAGCCTTCCTTCCGTCAAAGCTTATGAGTGGAATTGATCTTATTCTCGAAGAAATGCATATCGATGAAAGAATCTGCTCTGCGGACATCGTAATAACCGGTGAAGGAAAGCTTGACAGCCAGACCGTAATGGGCAAGGCTCCCGGCGGAGTGGCACAAAGAGCTAAAAGACACGGTAAGCCCGTAATCGCTTTTGCCGGTGCTGTTACAAAGGATGCACATTACTGTAACGAAAAGGGAATTGATGCATTCTTTCCTATTATAAGAGGAACAACAACTCTCGATGAAGCAATGGATAAGAAAACAGCTTATGGTAATATGGCTGACTGTGCCGAGCAGGTCTTCAGACTTATAAAGACTTTTAAAGCATGATCCGATACAAGGTGTATTCTTGTTATTAAAATATTTTGAACAGCAAAAAACCATTGTATAAGCCGTAAAGCTTATACAATGGTTTTTATAATTGGATTTTATTGTTCGGATTTTTTCTGAATATTACAAACTTGCTGGCAAAATAATTAAGAATTACCACAAGGACAGCAAGGATAAGCTTCGCTATGAGTTGACCGCTGATTTCAAAGCCGAGGATATCAAGCTGATATCCTCCGAATTTAAGAGCATCAACGAAAAGCCACATTCCGCCCTCTTCAACCCCAAAGCTGAAAATTCTTGCGCTGAAAAACGCTGATATTTCTTTGATAAGCACTTTTGGAGCAAAGCTCTTTGATTCGAAAACAAAAAGCTTATTTGTAATATATGCAAAAACCACGGAAACGAACCATGCTATAGCGTTGCTGACAAGATACAGCTCTTCACCCAAAAGCTTTCCGCATATCCAGAAGGCAACAAAATTAACTACGGTGGTGAGTCCGCCGAAAATTACATACAGCAACAGCTCTTTGTATTTTTTAATAAGTTCAGTTATCTTTTTCATTGTTCAAATGTTCCTTTAAAATATAAACCGGTCTGTGTTTTCCCTGTACATACATTTTTGAGAGGTATTCGCCTATAATTCCAAGACAGATAAGAAGTATACCGCCTACAAGAAAAACAGAAGAAATTATAAGTAGTGTGCTTATTGCAACAGCTGTCGGAAGGAAGATAGATACTATAAATCCGATTACTGAAAGAAAAGCAAAAACGATACCTATAAGAAGTGAAACCTTAAGGGGAGTGGTTGAGAAAGCAAATATTCCTTCAAGGGCATACTTAATAAGCTTTTTTACACCCCATTTGCTTTCACCGCTTTCTCTTTCGGCAACCACATAGGGAATATATTCGGTGTGGAAGCCGACATAGCTGAACATACCCTTTGAAAAACGGTGGTATTCAGTCATCTGTAAAAGTGCATCAACAACAGCTCTTTTCATAAGTCTGAAGTCGGAAGCACCGTTTACAAACTCAACATCGGAAACCTTGTTTATGATTTCATAAAACATCGATTTGACAGCAGAGATAGCCTTTCCTTCTTTTCTTTTTTCCTGGTAAGCTGTCACGCAGTCTATATCCTCATCGCTTTTCATAACCTCCAACATTTCCAGAACGACCTCAGGTCTTTGCTGCAGGTCGGCATCGATGAGACAAACCACATCACCCTTTATTTTTGAAAGACCGGCATAAATAGCGGCTTCCTTGCCAAAGTTACGGCTGAAGGAAAGAACCTGTATGTTATTGCTTGTGTTTTTGTTATAGTAAAGGTTTTTGAGCTTTTTGAGGGTGTCATCTTTACTTCCGTCATTAACGAACACAAATTCGTAATCCTCGACCTTACCTTCAAAAACTTCTGTTACAAGGTCAAAGAATTTTTCAACATTTCCCTCTTCGTTATAGCAGGGAACGACCAACGACAGTCTCATTTTAACATCTCCTTTTTATAGTGTCTATTATTCCTTTGTCCATTTATCAAAATCCTGATATTTCATCACATGGATTTCAAAATTTTCGTCATAACCGTAAAACATCTTAAAACGGTCCTGCCACATTTTTTCATAAGGTGTTCCGATATAAATATAGGAACTGTTCGGAAGCTCGCATACATTTACAACCTGTGCTCCGTCCGTTATTTGTTGTTGAATATATTCGTGTCTTTTATTATCGTAAGTGTGTATTGTTGAATATATGCTCAGCATAAATACAAAAACGGAAACTGCTATCGCAGACAGTGCTGCTATGGAGGTTTTGTATACCGAATGCTTTAATTTAAAGGTGCTGATAAGATGGCTGAGAAGAAGAATGCAGAAAACCGTCAAAAGAAAATATTGCGGGAAGAAGCATCGGGGGCTTACGGGACTTACGACTGCCAACGGAGCCGTTACGGTTACTACGCTGACAAGAATAAGAAGCATTTTCATAAGCAACTCTGTGTCCGGGATGCAAACGATAAGTAAGCCGAGAACAGAAAGGCAGTAAATTATCATTACAGAAGTGAGAAAAAGTAAGGTTAAAACTTCCGAATGGCTGCTTTCTAAAAACAAAAACCAATATTCATACTTATATTTGGAATAAATTATAAGCAGAGAGAAAATGTTTACAAAGCATAAGCCGAGAGCAATATTTTTTTTCTTTTGTTCAGCTGTGGCTTTTAAAAATGAAATTACCAGCAGGAGCAACAGACAGCTTATTATGAGCCACATAGTAATATTTTTAATAAAAAGCTGTTCACCGATAATCTGAATGTTTTCTTTGAGAATACTAAACAGATTTCCGCCTAATGCAGTTGAACGGTAGCCTCCCTGAGCATCGTTTGAGCCGGCTATAAGACCGTAAGAAGAATTCGAAAACATAACGGCCGCACCTATGATACAGCCTGCTGCAAAAGAAAGATGCATAAGATATACTTTGCGGTGTTTAATTAAAACGAAGAAAAATACAAGGAAGGAAATTGCAAGATTAAAGAGTGTAACGTGCTCCATAAAAAGGCAGCCGGAGATACCTAAAGCAGCAGAAACTATTATCTCAGGTATACTGTATGAAGGCTTTTCCTTGCCGAATATATTTTTTATCAGAACAAAATATATGACCGTGAGAATTATGGGCGGCACATAGTTTGAATATCCTGAAGTCCAGACAATTGTTTGTGTGAATATGGCTTTAGGCATAAGCAATGTCAGCACAAGCGAAGCCAGGATATATAACGGAGAATGCTTTCCTGAAAAAGCAAGGGGAAGTGTGCACATCAGAACAACAGAGAAGGCTATTGCTATTACCTGCAATAGCCTTCTCTGTTGTTAAAAGCAGGACCATATAGTTGCCGAAGTATCTTCCGTTATAGTCGACAAAATTACTTTCAAATCTGTCAATTCCTATCTGCGAGCCCCAGGCCCAGTCGTCGTGAGTGTACGGCGCCAGATATATCAGAACGGCACAAGCACAAAAAATCAGGCTGCACAGGATTATATTGGTTTTAAAGCTTTTATTTTTTACCATTTTTTCACTTCCAATCTATAGTCCGGAAAAAATTCAAATGATAAACAGAGCAATCGGATTATTTTATACTTTCTGCACTGACAATGTCTCCTTTTGACGGCTTTACATCATCGGCATATGTGATTTTCACGCTCTGACCCGCGTCCATAATAACAACGGCGGGCTCATCGGAAGCTTTCACAGTATAGTAAATACCGCTTTCGTCAATCTCAATATAGTAAACACTTTCGCCGCTTATAACAGCTGTTCTTATATCGGTGACCGTACCCTTGACGGTTACACTTTTCTTTTCCGGAGCAGAGGTATCCTCCTGCTGATTTTCTGTATCAGTGGCATCAATAATATCCTCGATATCAACATCTATTTTAATGTTGTTATGCTCGAGCTTATCCACATATTCTTCCATACATTCGGCAATTGTCACACCGGTAACGGCAACCTGATAGTTCTGCACATTAACCATAGCATAACGTTTTACAAGATTGTCGGCATCCTTAAGGGACATAAAGTAGGTGGGCTGACCGCTGATGTTGAGAAGAATCGGGAAGGTTGCTTTATAGGAGTAGTCCTGAACATCACCCTGAGCAGAGGACATTGCAGAGTATTCCTTGGCACCGGAAATCTCATAGAAGGAGGCAGCTTTTGTTCTCATATTGACAAGAACAAAGCCGATGATAGCCTGGTCATGACCTGCAGAAGTAACACCTGTGTACATATAAACGTCGTCATTCTGAGCGAGGTAGTTGGAGCCCTCTGTGGCGAGCTTAACACCGTCCTGGCCGAGAACAGAGTTGATGAAGCCCTTTTGGTACCGACCGTAATAGTTGAACTGCTCAATGAGAAGAGCATCGGAGTAGATACCGTCAATCCACTGAAGCTCCTTGCTGTCTCTTACCTGTTCAACGGAATATTCGGTCATTTCACCTGTTACGGCATTGACGATGATAACACCCTTGACATCTGTACCGCCGAAAAGACCGATGGTTTTGTCGATAACGGGGCAAAGCCAGTAGGGATCGCCCTTTTCGTCAATTTCAAATCTGGGTGAATCAAAAATATAGGTGGGATATGCAAAGCGCACGTGTCTCATAAGATACTTTGAGAAATGCTCTGTAGTGGCATATCTGATATACTGTCCCTCGGGAAGAAGAACAAGGTCGCTTTTCTGGGTGACCATATTTACAACAACGTAGCCGGGAAGACCTTCCCCGGTGTTCTTAAGCCATTTGAAAACGTCGCCGTAGGAAAGGGTTGTTACCTTTACGGGAGAGTTTTTATAGTTTATCTGTGTGAAATTAGTTGCTATCTCGAACTGAGAAACCTTATCGATTTTTGAAAGGTCGCCGAGTGTTCTGTTTGCAAGAACGCTTGCTGCATCGGTGTCGAGAACGGGAACCGAAGAGAAATCGGCTTCCTGAATTTCTGTTGCAAAGTTTGTGTTTTCGTTTACATCTATGATTTTGCTGTAAGTCTTTGCTCTGAAGAAAACTGAAGAAACAGCCATACCGATAGCCACGATAACTACAAGTATACCGATAAAGATAGCGGGAATTATGGATTTCTTTTTAACGTACTCAGTATATTCAGGTTTTATCATTGCACCTGAGGTGATATTGAGAAGACCGACAAAAATAGCGGCAACCACACCGAAATACATATAGGTGTCTGTGCTTTTGAAGTTCATTGGGGGAAGCATAAAGTAATATGCGACTACAGCACCGATAACGGTACCTATGATGCTGATAATTAATTTTAATCCGGCTTTTTTTGGAACAAGGTAGGCTGATTTGCCGCTGCCCTTGCTTTCGCCCTTTCCGCCTGTGAAGTCAACCTTGATAGGATCCATTTTCAACAACTCCTTTGTTTAATTATTAACTTATTGACAGTTAGATAAACTATAATATTTAATTATACATAAAAGGTGAGCAAAAAGCAATAGAAAAGCTCATTATTCCCTTTGATCACTTTAATTTATAAAAACCGCAGAAGGATTCTGCGGCTGAAATGAGATTTTATACCTTCTTTTTTTCGGGAAGCTGAGCCACGATTATTGCTGCAAACATAAGCACACATCCGATTCCCTCTCTGAGAGTAGGTATCTGGTGAAGAATAATCATAGCTGTAAGCACACCGAAGACTGATTCCAGGCTCATTACCATTGTGGCGATTGTAGGCTCGGTTTTTTGCTGACCTAAAATCTGTAGCGTATATGCCACACCGCTTGACATAATGCCGGAATAAGCGATTGACAGCGCTGCTTTTATAAGGTTTTCTATGCTTGTATCCTCGAAAAGAATCATCGGTATTGCAGACATAGCACCTGCAACCAGAAACTGAAGCATAGAAAGCATCACGCCATCGACCTTGGGCGAAACTTTATCAATAACGAGAATGTGCACAGTATAACAAACTGCACAGGCGAGAACATAAAGGTCGGAAAGCTGTGTTCTGCCGCCCTCTTTTACGCAAAGAAGATAAAGAGCAATGATTGAAACAACCACACAGGGCCAAATGATTGCTCTTATTTTTTTGCCTAAAAAGAGAGAAAATATGGGAACGAGAAGGATATAAAGAGCTGTGATAAAGGCTGCTCTGCCGGGCTCTGTTCCGCCGTCTATGCCAAGCTGTTGTAAGTTTGATGCAAAAAAGAGAACAACACCGCAGGCGACACCACCCTTGAGAAGAGTCTTTTTATCTTTGGCAGACATTTTTGTGTCGATTCCTTTTTTCTTTTTGAAGGCACCCATTACTGTAATTACGGGAACAAGTGCAGCGGCACCTAAAAAGCTTCGCATTGAAATGAAGGTGAAGGGTCCGACAAATTCTGCGCCCGTTGTCTGTGCTACAAAGGAGCTGCCCCATATTATTGCACAGAGCATAAGAATGAGTGAGCCGTATAAATTGTTTTTTCTTTGGTTTTCCATAATATTTACCTCAGGAGAGAGCAGGAATGAACTTCCCTAAAAAATCGAAAAGATAACACATAAAGGGAACGAGAATAAGGGCAGGAAAATAGTTTGCAACCTTGATTTTAGAAATGCCCGAAAGATTGAGTCCGAGGCCAAAAATCATAATTGAACCCACACAGGTAATCTCTGCTATTACGTCAGCACTCAGAAAAGGCTCGAGAAAGCCTGCCAAAAGAACGATAGCACCCTGAAAAAGGAAAACGAATATTGCAGCAAAGATAACGCCTATGCCGAGAGAGGCGGAAAGCATCATCGACGAGAAAAGATCAAGAATGCTTTTTGTGATAAGGGTTGTATTATCGCCCTTGAGTCCTGCATCAAGAGAGCCGAGGATAGTCATAGCGCCGATGCAGAAAACGAGACTTGCCGTTACAAAGCCTTCGGCAAGAGAGCTTTTTCCTGTCTCCTTTGTTTTTATTTTCTTTGAGAGCCAATCACCTGCTCCGTTCAGCTTGCCGTCAATATCAAGGGCAGTACCGATCAAGGTGCCGATTACCATTGATATAATGGAAATGAGAATATTTTCACCTTTAAGCATACCTTGTATACCGATGAGAATGACACAAAGACCGATGCCGGTCATAACTGCATCGCTGTATTTTTTACTGATGCTTTTTTTGAAAAGCAATCCGAGAGAGCTTCCGGCAATTACGGTGCATACATTGATAAGAACTCCTAACATTTTTTCATCTTCCTTCTAAAAGCGATACTGCTAATTCTATCATAAAAGGTGAAAAGTTACAAGAAATTAAAATTGAAAATAAAGATAGTTTTTATTGCAATTATGATTAAAATATTGTATAATTTTTACAACTTAACAAAAAGGAGAGATTTTATGAAGCCTTTCTTTCTTTTTTCAAAAGAAGAAACTGAAACAAAAGTAGCCAACAACCGACTGCTTTCCTATGCAGCGGGTCTGACCGGTCAGAATATGACCTACGGATTTGTTTCAAGCAGACTTTTTGTCTATCTTAACACTATTCTGAAAATTCCGTCGGAAAAGACCGGCATAATCACAGGCATCAGCACTCTGTGGGACGCAATCAACGACCCTCTTGTCGGAGCTCTTCTTGACCGAAGAAAGCATAAGCCCGGTAACAAGCTCCGACCCTTCCTTCTGTGGACGCCTGCAATTATCGGTGCCCTTGTTGTGCTTATGTTCATCGACTTCGGCTTTACACAGAGCCAGACTATAGCCTTTGTGCTTGCCCTTTACATACTTTTTGATGTATTTTATTCCTTACAGGATATTGCAATATGGGGCATAAGTGCCATGTCGAGTCCGGACGCCACTGAACGAAGACGAGTTATTCAGTGGATTACAATTGCCGCAGGCTTCGGCGGAACTATTGCAAGTCTTTTCCCGACCATAAAGGATGTCTTTGTAAAGCAGGAAATAATGTCTGAAAAAAACAGCTATCTTTTCGGTGCGGTTCTTTTCGGCTTTATCGGTATGATTATTGCAATGCTTGCTTACAGAATGAAAGAAAAGGTTGATCTTTCGGAGCCTGAGAAAAAGGAAAGCATATTAAAGGATATTCTTGATTTAAGATACAACAAGACGATGATTATAGTTTGTCTTGCAAGAACGGTTCAAAGTATTTCCCTTGCTCTTCCCTGGGAATACTTTTTCGAAACTCAGGGTATTTCATATAAGCTCGGAAACACTGAAATTTCCGGCGGTACTGCACAGGTGGTGTACGGCTTTATTATGGGTATTCCCGGAGCCTTCGCAATGTTCTTCGCCGTTAAGCTTATTAACAGACTGGGTGGTAATAAAAGGCTTCTTGTTTTTTCTGAGGCAATTACAGTTATTGCCCGAATTCTTGCCTTCTTCGTCGGTGCAAATGACCGCTTCCTTAACATCGGCTCTCTTGCCGTGGTTATGCTCCTTCTCGGAACGGCACAGATTTTCACCAATATGAAGGACGTTGCTCACCGTTCACTTCTCACAAACTCCATTGACGAGGTTGAACTGAAGACCGGCAAGCGTACCGAGGGTATTGTTTTTTCAATGCAGAACTTTGTTTCTAAGCTTACCGGTGCAATTCCCAAATTCATTCAGGGCTACTTTCTTAAGTTCCTCGGCTTCAATCCCAATGTAAAGGTAGCCTCAAACCAGACCGTTATCAATGCACAGACAGCTCCTCGTTTCCTCAAATATCGCTGGCATTCCTTTATTCTCGGTCCTGCAATCGGTTCAGTTCTTTATCTGATTGTTATTCTTTTCCTTGATGACGATCCCGAGCATATTGCAGAGGTTGAAAGACAGCTCAAGGAAAAGAGAGAAGCAGCAGCAGAAAAGGTCGCTGCGGAGGTATAATATGAAGGTTTTGTGCGTTATTGATATGCAAAATGACTTTATCGACGGTGCTCTCGGCACAAGGGAGGCTGAGGCGATTGTCGGTAAGGTGAAGGAAAAAATTGCTCTTTACCGTAAAAACGGGGACAGAATAATTTTCACCCGTGATACTCACGGTGAGAATTATCTTTCCACAGCTGAAGGTAAAAATCTTCCCGTTATCCATTGTATAAAGGACAGCGAAGGGTGGCAGATTTCATCCGAGCTGGATACAGAGGACTGTGAAATAATTGACAAACCCACCTTCGGCTCCTATGAGCTTGCTGAAAGAGTCGCAGAAACGGAAAACATAGAATCTGTTGAGCTTATCGGTCTTTGTACGGATATATGTGTTATATCCAATGCAATGCTTATAAAAGCAAAGCTTTACGAAATACCGGTTTTCGTTGATGCGGGGGCTTGTGCAGGTGTTACACCTGAAAGTCACCTCAATGCTATTGAAAGTATGAAAATGTGTCAGATTGATATTGTTGATTGACAATTATTAATATTGTATGATATTATTGTTACGCAAAAATTTATTCTTTAAGGAAAGGAGTAAAAACTATGACAATCAGAGAAGTTATTGAAATGCTTACAAAAATTTTCACCGAGCTTTTCAGCTATCTTGCACCTCTTTTCGAAAAGAAAGAGGAAGACGCTGAAGGAGAAGTACCTGAAGCAACTGCATAAAATCCATTAAAAGACAACCCGCAAGAACTTCACTTGCGGGTTTTTGTATACGAAAAATCAACAAATTGTTAACTATATTTCGAAAATAACAAAAATTTATTAGTTGTTGAATATTTATTTGACAACAGAAAAAATAAATGGTAAAATCTTTAAAAAGCTTTAATATTTTTTTATTTTTGCGGAAAAAGAAGGTTTTTACTATGAGTGATAAAAGAAAAGTTTTACTTATTGTCAATCCCTGTGCAGGCAGAACAAAGTCAAGAGCTGGCACCTTTGAAATTGTTGATAAATTTTCAAAAAATGACTATGAATTTACTGTACGCACAACCACATGCCGGGGCGATGCTACCAATATTGTAAAAAGAGAGCTTGATGAGCACGATATGGTTGTTTGTTGCGGCGGTGACGGAACTCTCAACGAAACGGTAAACGGTGTTATGGATATGCCCCGCCGTGTGCCTATCGGTTATATTCCTTCCGGTTCTACCAATGACCTTGCTTCTACTCTCGGTATTCCGAAGGATATCAAGGATGCAACCGATCTTATAATGAGCGGTCAGCTTAACGATTATGATGTAGGTCTTTTCAATAACAGATATTTTACCTATGTTGCTTCCTTCGGTGCTTTTACAAGATCTTCCTATGCAACAAGCCAGAAGCTTAAAAACAAGTTCGGATATCTTGCTTATCTTCCCACCGCAGTTCCCGATGCCTTTAATATCAAAAATTATAAGCTGAGAATAGAGCACGACGGTGGTGTTATCGAGGATTATTTTGTTTTCGGTGCTATTTCCAATTCCACATCCGTCGGCGGTTTTATCGATTTTGATACGAATGAAATCAAACTTAATGACGGCGTGTTTGAGCTTCTTTTATGCCGCGGACTTAAGTTTGCAGATGTTATTCCGTCTCTTTTAAAGGTAAAGAAGAAGAAATTTGACGGTGATCCTCTTATTTTTCTTCACACCAAGAAGCTTAAGGTTACCTGCCTTGAGGGAGAAATGGATTGGACTCTTGACGGCGAATACGGTGGAAGACATAAGAATGTTATGGTGCATGTTCTTCACGGTGCAATACATATCTGCTCAACGGAAAATCCTCTTTTCGAAAAGCATGAGATTCCGGAATTCACACCTGCCGTAAGTCACGATGAGGAGCCGGAGGAGGAAGCGAAAGAAAAAAAGTTTTTCAAAAAGCGCAAGGCACAAAAGGCTGAAGAAGCTTCCACAGAAGCCGAAGTCCTCGAAGCTCAGGATGATGAATCAGAAAAGAACGAAACTACTGTCTGAAAAATTCATCGTTAACAGAGAATTTCTTCCATTTTGACTGTTTATGTAGAAAAATATTGATTATACATAAAATATAGTGTACAATGAAAATCGTCAGGTATAATTATATTATTTTGTAAACTATTTTTTAATAAATTGTTGACAAAGGTGAATTTTAGTAGTATACTATCTTTGTAGACGGATTAAAGTGAGGAGGAACGACTTTGGATTTCATGGATTATGTCAGAGCTCTTATAAATTTTATTATGAAATTAGTTGCACTCTTCAAAAATGAGGATAATGATAATATTGAAGAGGAAGATAAATAATCTGAAAATTAAAGCAGGCTGTTACGAAAATGTAACAGCCTTTTAATTGTGCAACAACAAGGTTCCGGGGTACCCGACCGCAATCTTTGATTGCTCGTCGGGTCGGGTTCTTATTTTATATGTTTTCTTCAATAGCCATTTTTTCGATGAGCTTCTGAAGCTTGGCTTTTATTTTTTTCATACGCATATCCTGCAAAATCTCTGAACGGTAGGACATAAAGGCATCCTCGTCATCGGTGGCAATAGTCTGGCGCTCGATTACATAAATGCTGTCGCCGGATCTGACAGCTCTTGCTTTGCCGTGACCGATGTCACTGACCTTTTTGAAAAAATCGTCATCAAACATCGGGTCGCCTTCCTTGACTAAAAGGACAGAAAGAGGAGAGGTGACTATTATTCCCAGAGAGTCATTGTATTCTGCGTTAAGCTCGTCAATTGTTGCGGTACCCTCGTTGATGTCGCTTGCCATAGAGGAAAATTTTTTTGTGATTTCTGAGACTTCTTTTTCGGTCAGAGGTACGATTTCACCTTTATCGTTTGTTTTTGTTAGAGGGCCTTCGATTGCTTTGAAGCCCACGTACATATCAACAAATCTTTCCTTCAGGTCAATTTCTTTTACAGGTGTTTTACCTTCAACTCCGTAAAAGTGGTCAAGAAGCTGAAGAAGACGGCTTTCGTGGGCCTGAGCCTTGGTGATATCTTGCTTCGTTACGCCTATACTATTATAATAAGACGAGAAAAGCTGCCATAGGTTTTCTGTGTTTTCCGCAGCCAGACGCTTGAATTCGCTGCCGAGAACAAGCTGTTCGTTTTCCATAAGCTTTATAGCGGCAAGATATTCTCTGCAGCATTGTTTTGCAGCGGAGACTATGCTTTCCGTATCGTCAGCCTTAGCTGAATAATTTTCAGGAGAAGAGGCAACCTTGTCTTCATAATATTTGTAAAGACCTTCGGTTACTGTGTGACCTTCAAAGGAGAGAGGGTATTTGCTTTTTCCGCAGGAGGCAAAGGAAAAGAAAATCAGCACCACGGAAAGAAGGGCAATAAGCTTTTTCATTGGTTTCAGCCTTTCTTTTATTTAAATTGTTATCAGTTTTATCTTTTGGTTATTATACACTATTTTTTTCATCTTGTCTACAAAAGATTTTAAGTTGAAACACTTGACAAGAGTATGTTTTACTGATATAATCTCTAATTGTCGCAGTATGCAAAGGCATATTACGGCATTCCTTGCTCCGGACAAGAGCCGGGGCCAGAGACCATAAGGAGGTAAAAAGACATGAACAAATATGAGACTATGTTCGTATTTTCTACTGCAAAGGGTGAAGAAGGCGTAAGTGCACTTACTGAAAAGTTCAAGGCACTCGTTGAGGCAAACGGCACTCTCGCTTCTGCTGAAGCTTTCGGCGGTAACGGTGGCGTTCGCACACTTGCTTATGAAATCAATGACGAAACACAGGGCGCATACATTCTCTTCAATTATGAAGGTGCTGCAAGTCTTCCCGCTGAAATCGAGCGTATTGCCGGTATCACAGAAGGCGTTCTTCGTGTTCTCACTGTCAGAAAGTAAGGAGGAGCACTCATGCTTAACTGCGTAACACTTATGGGCCGCCTTGTTGCGGATCCCGAACTTCGCACCACCACTACAGGAAGATCCGTGTGTACTTTCTCAATTGCTGTTGATCGTTCTTACGCAAAAGCAGGCGAGCAAAGACAGACAGACTTCATCAACATCGTAACCTGGGAAGGAACTGCAAACTTCGTAAGCAGATACTTCACAAAGGGTTCTATGATTGCTGTTCAGGGTTCTATCCAGACCCGTCCTTACGAAGACAAAAACGGCAACAAGAGAACTGCTTTTGAGGTAGTTGCCAGAGAAGTAAGCTTCTGCGGCTCAAAGGCTGAGACAGGAACATCTGCACCTGCTGTATCTGCAGCAGCTCCCGCTCCTGCATATCAGACTGCTGTTCCCTCTGATTTCGAAGAAATCACAGACGACGATGATTTACCCTTTTAATTTAAAATAATACAGGAGGAAAATACTCATGGCATACGAAAAAGGCGCTAATCGCCCCAACAGAAAGTCACGCAAGAAGGTTTGTGCATTCTGTGTAGAAAAGGTTGAAGAAATCGACTACAAGGATGTTCAGAAGCTCCGTAAGTTCACATCTGACAGAGCAAAGATCCTTCCCCGCAGAGTAACAGGTACCTGCGCACGTCATCAGCGTGAACTCACTACTGCTATCAAGCGTGCACGTCAGGTTGCACTTATGGCATACACAGCTGATTAATAAAGAATAAAGGACGGTACAGTTGGAAGACTGTGCCGTTTTCTTTTTGTGTATATTAAAAAAACTATTGCAAAAACCTTGTAAATGAGTTAAAATCAGTATGATTAAATATGAAAGGAAGACACCTACGGTGTCGGGCTTTTTTAAATGAATATTATTGTTGCAGGCTGCGGAAAAATAGGAACAGCGGTCGTGTCCTCTCTCGTAAACGAAGGACACGATGTAATTGCTGTTGATGAAAATCCTGCGGTTATAAATGAAATAACCAATGTGTATGATGTTATGGCTGTTTGCGGTAACGGTGCTGACTGCGAAACCTTGGAGGAAGCGAGAATAGATATCTGCGATATTTTTGTGGCAGTAACGGGCTCCGATGAGCTCAATATGCTCTCCTGCTTCATTGCAAAGAAAATGGGCGCAAAGCATACGGTGGCCCGAATCAGAAATCCGGAATATAATGACCGTTCTCTTTCCTTTATGCGCCATCATCTTGAGATTTCCATGTCCATTAATCCTGAGCTTTTGTTGGCACAGGAGCTTCATAATCTTCTTAAAATTCCCTCGGCCTTCAAGGTGGAGTATTTTTCCAGACGCAATCTTGAAATGATTGAGGTAAGACTTAAAAAGGATTCGACACTTATCGGTAAAAAGATAAGCAAAATCCGTGACAGAGAAAAGCAGAATTTTCTTATCGGTGCGGTTCTTAGAGACGGTCAGCTGATTATTCCTGACGGTAATTTTGAGCTTTGTGAGGGTGACACGGTCAGTGTTGTTGCCTCACCTTCCGATATGCAGAAGCTTTTAAAAAGCCTTGATATGATTAAAAAGGCAGTCAAAGATATAATGATCATCGGCGGCAGTAAGACAGCCTTCTATCTTGCTAAAATTCTTTCTTCCACGGGAACAAATGTTAAAATTATTGAGAAGAACATAGAAACCTGTGCGAGACTCAGTGAGATTTTGCCGAAGACTACCATTATTCACGGAGACGGCTCCCATCATGATGTTCTTATGGAGGAGGGACTTCGCTCCATTGATGCTTTTGTTGCACTGACAGGAATGGATGAGGAAAATATCCTTACCTCGCTTTTTGCCGGGGAGTTCAATGTGCCCAAGATAATAACAAAGGTTAACAGCGATGAGCTGACAAAGATGGGTGAAAAATTAGGCCTTGATAGCGTGATTTCAACTAAAAGTATTACCGGTGATATCATCATCCGTTATGCCAGAGCTGTGGAAAATTCAATGGGCAGCAGTATTGAAACTCTTTATAAGTTTATGGACGGAAAAGGCGAAGCCATAGAATTCAACGTTAAAAAAGGCGCAAAAATTATCGGTATACCTATCAAGGAGCTTTCTCTTAAACAGGGTGTTCTCATTGCAGGTGTAATCCGTCAAAGAAAAACGGCTATCATTCCTACCGGAGATACTGTTATACATGAGGGTAACAGAGTTATTGTTCTCGCTTCGGCGGCGCACAGACTTGGTGACCTGTCAGATATTTTGAGGTAAAGAGAATGAACAGACGAATGGTATTATATGTGGTCGGTAAGGTGGTAATGGTTGAAGGCGGACTAATGCTCTTACCGCTTATTACTGCACTAATTTACAAGGAAACAGTTGCAATAAGCATCGCTGTGTCTATTGCATTCGCATTGGTTTCAGGTTTTCTTCTTACTAAAATCTTTAAGCCCGGATTGAAAACAATTTATGCCAAAGAGGGATTCGTTATAACGGCTCTTTCCTGGCTTGCTCTTTCGGCTGTGGGCGCTCTTCCTTTCTTTATCAGCGGAGAAATACCTTCTTATATTGATGCATTTTTTGAGACCGTGAGCGGATTTACTACTACCGGTGCATCCATACTTACCGATGTGGAAAGTATGAGCAAGGGCCTTCTGATGTGGCGTTCCTTTACTCACTGGGTAGGGGGTATGGGTGTTCTTGTGTTTGTTATGGCTATCATTCCTTCTATTTCTGACCGTTCTATTCATCTTCTGCGAGCAGAGGTTCCCGGTCCTGTGGTGGGTAAGCTGGTGCCGAAAATCAAACAGACTACCCGTATACTTTATGTTATTTACGTCGTCCTGACTCTGGCGGAAACGGTTTTTCTTCTCTTTGGCGGTATGAATCTTTTCGATGCCCTCATTCACTCCTTTGGTACGGCGGGTACGGGCGGCTTCTCATCCCGTACGCTGAGTATCGGTGCTTATAGCCCTTATATTCAGTGGATAGTGGGCATATTTATGCTTGCCTTCGGTGTCAACTTTAATCTTTATTATCTTATATTACTAAAAAAATTCAAATCTGTCCTTAAAAGCTCGGAGCTGTGGACTTATGTGTCAGTAGTGGCTGTCAGTGTGATTCTCATCTGCATAAATATAGCGCCTCTTTACGACAAATTATCCGAAACGCTCAGATACGCTTTCTTTCAGGTATCTTCCATTATAACCACTACCGGATATGCCACGGCGGATTTTAATCTCTGGCCTCATTTTTCTAAACTGATACTGCTCCTTCTTATGTTTATCGGCGGCTGTGCAGGCTCTACTGCCGGCGGTATCAAGGTAGCGAGAGTAGTAATGCTATGTAAAATCATCAGGACGGAGCTTCAGAGAATGCTTCATCCACGAAGCGTTAAGGTAAGCCGTTTCGAGGGAAAAAGCTTAGATAGAAATACCCTTTCATCCGTAAGCTCATATCTCGCTGTATATACGATGCTGTTCTGTGTTTTTGTTTTTATAATAGGATTTAACGGCTTTGACATTGAAACCACCGTTTCGGCTGTTTCAGCCTGCTTTAATAATATAGGTCCCGCCTTCGGTATAGCAGGACCTGCAGGGAGCTATGCATCCTTTTCGGCTTTTTCTAAAATAATTCTTTCTATGGCTATGCTGTTCGGAAGACTTGAGATTTATCCTATTATTCTCACTCTTTCCGCATCTACCTGGGCAAAGAAATAAAAGGTATATGAATATGAAAATAACAAAGAAAAAACATTTCTCTACTACTCATATTATAATGCTGAGCTTTCTTTGTGCCATTGCCGTGGGAAGCATACTTCTCTCTTTGCCATTAAGCAGTGCCACGGGTAAACCGGTGCCTTATATTGATGCGCTTTTTACTGCTGTTACCTCTACCTGTGTAACAGGTCTCGTCACCGTCACCACAGCGGAAGCCTGGAGCACTTTCGGTCAGGTGATTATTCTGCTGCTTATTCAGACGGGCGGCTTGGGCATTATTACCGTTATGTCCGGTATAATGCTTATGTTAAATAAAAAATTCGGTCTGAAGGACAGTGTTCTCATACAGGATGCCTTTAATCTTAACACTATGGCGGGACTTTCTGACTTTGTCAAAAAGGTGTTGAAGGGAACATTAATCGTGGAGGGTGCAGGCGCACTTTTATATATGACGGTTTTTGTGCCTGAATTCGGCGTAAAGGGTATCTGGATTTCTGTTTTCAATTCTGTTTCTGCCTTCTGTAATGCAGGTATTGACATTATAGGAAGTGACAGCCTCTGCTCCTATGTTAAAAATCCCGTGGTTAATTTCGTTACCTGCGCACTTATTATTATGGGCGGTATCGGATATATAGTATGGTGGGATGTAATCCGTGTCATAAAAAAGCACGGAAAAAGCAGACCGTTCCGTTTCCTTACCCTGCAGAGTAAAATAGCCATTACTTCCACGGCTGTACTTATTATTTCAGGTGCAGTGCTGATTTTTATTTTTGAGTACGGTAATTCTTCTTCCGTTAAGGATTTTAATGCTTTTGAAAAAATACAGTTCGCATTCTTTCAGTCAGTAACTACCAGAACGGCAGGCTTTGCCACGGTGCCTCAGGAAAATCTGACGGATGCTTCCGCTTTGGTATGTATGCTGCTTATGTTTATCGGCGGCTCGCCTGTGGGTACGGCCGGCGGTATAAAAACCGTAACCTTTACCGTGCTGGTTATTACCGCTTATTCTGCCATACGCAATAAAAACACTACAGAGGTTTTCTCCAGAGCTATTTCCGAAAGGACCGTAAGAAAGGCTCTGTCGGTGGTGCTGATGTCCTTTGGTATTGTGGTTTTTTCCTCTTTGCTGCTATCTGCGGTTACACGGGCGGAAATGCTCGATATTCTTTATGAAACCGTAAGTGCCGCTGCGACGGTAGGCCTTACGAGAAATCTGACACCGTCTCTGAATAGTATCGGAAAAATTTTAATTATGATAACAATGTATTTAGGCAGAGTCGGACCTATATCTTTGGCTGTCGCCTTTAATCTGAGAAGGGACAATCTCAATACAGTCAGATGTCCCGAAGAGGAAATCAGTGTAGGTTAATTACAGCTTTGTCCTGAAGGAGGCTTTTATAATGAGTATACAGAAAACTTATGCAGTGTTAGGCTTGGGAAGATACGGCAGAGCTGTGGCTGAGGAGCTTATCAAAAGCGGAGCAGAGGTTCTGGCTGTTGATGAGGATATGGAGGTAGTGGCTTCTCTGTCGGCGGTTTTTCCTATGTGCAAATGTGCTGATATTGCTGATGCCGACGCTGTGGAGCAGCTGGGGATAGCAGATATTGATACGGTAATCATTGCTATGTCAAACAATCTCGAGGCTACGGTTATGGCCATCACACTCTGCAAAGAAGCAGGCGTGAAAGAGATTATAGTAAAATGCAGTACGGAAATGCACAGAAAAATTTTTCTCCGTGTAGGTGCTGACAGGGTTATTTTCCCCGAAAAGGAGTCGGGTATAAGGCTTGCAAGAAATCTGATTTCCTCCGGTTTTGCAGAAATGATGGAGCTTTCCGATGAGATTTCTATGATTGAGCTCGATGTAAGGGACGAGTGGGCAGGCAAAAGCCTGGTGGAGCTCAGTCTGCGTAAAAAGTATTCCATAAATGTAGTGGCCGTAAAGAAGGGCGACAGCGTGGATACAGAAATTGAGCCCACCGCTCCGCTGGAAAAGGACGCAAAGCTTATAGTCATAGCAAATATGAAGAGGTTTAAAAAGCTGAAATAAAAAAAGGGTATCCGATCGGGCGACACTTCACAAGGAAGTTAAGGTTTTTATTGGCTCTTTTCCGCTTAAACATTATAAAAAACTCCCGAAATACGCGAGTATTACGGGAGTTTTATCATTTCCTTTAAACGAAAAATTTCTCAATAAAAACTGCTTAGCACCTTAAAATTCAGATGCTTTTGATGCAAAACAAGGCGAAAAGAACAGAAATCCTTGCCGGATTTCGAGCATTTTTAACGCAGTTGTGCGCAAAAATAACGAATTTTAAGGCTTAACATCCTTATGAAGGGTCGCCCTTAGCCCGGTTTTTTTATGGGTTTATTAATCGGAATAACCCGGATGCATTTGCATCCTTTTGCATGCACTTGCATATTTTTGTAACAAATAAAAAGAAAAAGAAAAAAGAAAAAGATAATAATAATCAAAATAAAAAGCAAAAAGAAAATCAAAAAAAACAAAGAGAAAAACAAAAACAATGTCTGTCTGCTTTTGAAGACAGACATTGTTTTTGTTATAACAGGACTTTTTGATGAATGAAATATTGAAAAAATTAAGAGGACAGATTATCCGTCCTCTTGCAAATATTTTATTTATGATTTTATCAGAAGCCGATGAAGTTTAGGTTTTCATCGCATCTGAGGAATCTGGGATATGCAGGGTTGGTGTAAACTGTGGGCTGTTCATCCTGTGTAAGCAACCAGATAGCAAACTCTGTATGGTCACTGCCGGTCTTACAGCCAACGTGCTTAACATCCTTAACGATCCATGTCTGGTTGGGATAACGGCATGTAGATGCATTTACAACTCTGTCGGGAGAGATATATTCAGCAGCTACGCCTGCGATTTCAGCATCACTGAGAGTTTCACCGAAACGTGCAAATGTTGCACCGCTGGATGTTCTCTGGCTTTCAAGAACGCCGTCACCGTGGAGATATGACTTGGAGTAGATGGGAAGCTGTTCTCTGTCATAGTGAGACACGATGCTTACCTTAACGCCGGAGGCAATAAGCTTATCGTGGATTTCTTCTGTGCTGAATACGAATTCTCTTATCTTAGCGATTTCTGTGAGAGCCTTATCGTAGCCTTCCTTACCGTCAAAGAAGAGTGCCTTAGCCTCGTCAAAGTACTCATCGGGAATGAGGCCCCAAAGGCCGTATGCGGTAGCAAATACTTCGCAAAGGAAATCATCATAAATCATTTCCTTGTGTGTGGTAATTACATCATTTACGAACTTTGTGATAGACTTAAAGAAGCCGAAGAAATCTAAGATCTTAACGATTACAGTTAAGAAGGGATTGTTAAGCTTAGCTACGAGGAAATCAGTTAAGAAGTCTGCATCAATAACAAGGTCACCTGTGAAAGCGGAACCAACGATGTCGGCGCCGTTGTGTGCGGGTGATAAGTAAACAACGCTGTCAAGGAGCTCAGTACCGTAGGTATCGATGTAGCAGGTGGTGATCATACCGCCCATGCTGCAAGCTACAATGTCGAGCTTCTCTGCGCCTGTTTCAGCCACTACAAGATCGAAGAAGCTTTTAAGGTCAGCTGCTAAATCTGAGGGACTTAATCTCCAGTCAAAGGTGTAGAGATAAACCTTGTTTGCGTCGAAGGTTCGGGCACATGAACGGAAAAGACCAACAGCTGTGTCAGCCCATTTTTCGTCATTATCGAAATCAGTGATTTCTGCTGCTGAGTGAAGATACTTGGGCATATAAACGCCGGGATTAGCGGGATTGCCTTCCTTGTCGAGCGCAATGTCACTGAAAAGATTTTTGCCGAAGTTAACGAGTGCCTTTGCAACGGCATTCTTATCGCCGAGTGCTTTGTGTCCACCGATTTCAAAAACAAGACCGAGAAGATCAACAGGATCAAGAGCGATAGCCTTTGAACCGTCTTCCTTTACAAGGCTTGCGAAATCGATGCCTTTAACGATAACGATAGGATGATCGTTATGAAGGGGTTTTACTTCCTTGGTTTCCGCTGCTGCAGAAGCGGGAAGACACATTGAAAAGATAAAGATTACTGAAAGAATTAATGAAATAACCTTTTTCATTTTTTTGCCTCCTTAAATTTTCTGTAAAATAATTTTGCAGAATCATATTAACATATTATAAAGGGTTTGTCAATGAAATAAATAGTTAAAATCAACAGAAAAAAATGTAAAGCCTCTTATATTTTTAAGTGAAGGCAACAGATATCTATATGTTGTGGTTTATAAAAAAACCTCACCTATCAAGATGAGGTTTTTTATTATTTTTAATATCATTAGGCGAGCAATGATGTGATAAATCTCAATAAAGCAGTAAGGAATTTTATTAGAACTACAAATCTTGATGTAGTATCTGTATCAAAAGATGCACTGTCCTTGTTTTCTTCTGTAAGAGGAGTAAGAATGCCTACATCAACAGGCTCTGTAAAGTTGAAAATAAGCTCTTTAGTCGGCTCAAAATGGATAAAGCGAGGATACTTTTCAATATCATTTACTGTTGTATATCCACCGTTATTAAGAATATCACACATCATAAATTCTACACTCCACGGATAGTCGTGGTGGGGAAGATTTTTGATATACCATGTATGATCTGCAAAGGGAGCTGTAGAAGCATCAACCTTTTTATCGGCTGAAATATATTCTTCAAAGCCGAGATCTATGCGCTCCTTGATATATGCTTCTTCAAGAGTGGTGTTTATCTTTGAGGTTGTTGCGCCGCTGAAGGTTTGTTTATGGAGAGAAACAACACCGTCACCGAGCATATCAGCACTTTCAATTACGGGATAAATCTGTTCGCCGTACTTGGCAATTATATAAACCTTTACACCGCTTTGCTGAAGCTCTTCAAGGATATTTCTTGCATTTTTCTTGTAAACATTATACTCGTCAATTTTCTCGATAAGCTTATCATATTTACCGTCTTCATTATCACTTTCCAGAACAAAGGCTTTTGCCTCTTCAACAGCTTCAGGGCTTACCATACCCCACCAACCGGGGCAGGTGCCGAAAATTTCACGGATAAGACGGGGCATAAGATTGAGAGCGATTTTGTCATAGATATCCTTCACGAAATCAAGACCGCCATCAACAAGACCGAGATATGTGGCAAGGTTAACTGTTTCCTTGACAAGATCGAGAACAGGGCTGGTATCAAGGAAGCCGCTGATGAAACGGTTCAGTGCCTCTGCATCAAGATTAACCTTATTTGAGTAAAGCTCGTCAGCAATTTCTGCACCTGAAGCGATGCTGTTATACATAATTACGCTTTCAATTTCCTGCTTTGCATCTTCTGTATACATATTGAAGTAAGCATTTACAATAACGTTACCCTCGCAGCGACAAATAATGTTTATCTTATCGTGGCCGGTAAGCTCCTTTGTGGCATCAATAAGCTTTTTTAAATCTTTTGCGTTTTCACGGGGATCAAGACGCATATCGTACTGGAACTGCATAAACTGAGCCCAGTTTTTTGCATTTTTTGTGTGGGCTTCTCTTACGTTACTTACTTCTCTGAAGCCTGCAATAATTTGGTCTACATCCCATAAATGGTGAATGCCGGATTTGTTTCCCTCATCCTTTTCTCCGTCGTTATTGAGCTTATACTGATCGTAAATGGGAGTAATTTCCTCAAAAAGAACATCACAGTAATCGTTCCATTTGTCAGTTATAAGAGCAGCACCGAAAGAGGAGATAATATTAGCAGAAGACTCAATAATAGCTTCCGTTCCGCCGGTAAGGTTGGTTTCAGCCATATTCTCAGATGTGGGCTCTGCATATCTGTCTTTATAAATGTTTGTTCTGCCCTTTACATAGATGATAGGTGTCACTCCGCAGTTACACTTATAACCGTCAGAAGCCATAGCAACAGGCATAACAGACAGTATCATTACAGCTGCAAGAATAAGTGATAAAAATTTTTTCATTTAAAACCCTCCTTGATTATAAATGTAATGGCATAATTGTACATCAATGTTATTATATAGTGAATACTGTATAGCTATGTTAATATTATGTTAACAAAAAAGCACCTCCGATAATCTGAAGGTGCTTTTTTGCTATTTAAAATCAGTCTGCGTTTTCTTCTTCGATTTTGTCGATGATTTCCTGGGGAACAGCCTCACCGTGTTTAACAAACATAATAAGGATAATTGCCAGGGCAAACATTATGGGGCTGTAATAGAACAGCGACATATAAGTGCCGGCAAACATTCTTATGAAGCCGTAAACGATGGGAGAAGCAATCTGTGCTGAGAAGGTGGCTGTGTAATAATAACCGGTGAAGGTACCGACCTTTTCAACACCGCCGATTTCAAGAACAAGGGGAAGAGTGTTAACGGTGATGAACATATTGGCTGCACCGCCGAGAACAAGAACGGGATAAATAAGCACACGGAGTATTGCCGTAACGCTGTCAACAACATCAATTATTGCTGCAAGAGCAACATTGAAGTCCTGTGTCTCTGCTCCGAGAACATCATTTGCAACGGAAACAACGTCGGTAAAAATGCCTTCGCCGAGAGTTGCAATAAGGTGAGCCTCATAGGTTTCGTAATAGCCCTTTACTGCATCGGTCTGCTCGTCGCCGTTCTTATAGGCAAGATAGCCTTCAATGCTGAGAACCTCGTCGTCGCTGAGGGTTCTTCCTTCAGCCTGAGCTTGTGAGCTGATGTCAGCGTTATAGGAGTTGATGTTTTCGTCAACAGCAATGTAAGCATTGTTAACGGTAACATAGTTTGAGATGGAAAGATTTTTGCCACCGAGCATTCCGAGGAAAACACCGAAGAATACGATAAAAGCAGCAAGGAAAACGGAAAGACCGGCAATGATTGTCTTTTTTCTGCCGAATTTCTTACCGAACTTACCTGCAGGAATTGCAGCAGCACCGGAGCAAACGGCAAAGATAAGCATAATGAAGGTTGCTTCAGAGGTAATCATATGAAGGATTTCCTGAGCAAAGAGTGAGAAGAAGGTAGTGATTGCGTTGGATGCGCAGAAAAGGAAGAAAAGTGTGCCGAGCATAAATGCAAGACTCTTTCTTTCACCCTTTGAAAGCTTCATAGCCTTGAGCTCAGCCTTCTTCTGCTTTGCAGCTTCCTTCTGAGCCTTTTTGAGAGCCTTCTGGTCAGCATACTGATTGGTATCGCCTTTAAGCTTGATGCTGGTATCCTGCTCCTTGACAAAGAAAAGAAGAACAAGCATACCGAGAATCATAATGATTGAACCTACGATAAATACATAGGGGAAGGAGACGGTTTCGTCGGCCTTGATTTCAGCTTTGCTGTAGCCGGCGATAAGAGTACAAAGAGCAATACCGATTGTACCGGCAACCATACCTACTGCTGAGCCGATACCGCCCATAAGGTTGATGATGGCGTTACCCTCACTGCGAAGCTCCGGGGGAGTAAGGTCAGGCATAAGAGCAACGACGGGAGCTCTCCATAAGGACATGGAGAAAACAAAAAGGATAACTGTGAGCATTGTAAGAGGAAGTTGGAGAGTGCCGGTTGTGTTCAGTGCCACGATTGGGATAAGAGTGAAAAGTACTGCAGAAATGGGAGCACAGGTAACGATGAAGGGACGTCTCTTACCAAGCTTTGAATGGCAGTTATCGGAAAGCTTACCAAAGGTAGGCTGGAAAATAACGCCGAAGATATTATCAAAGGTCATAATTATACCGATGAAAAGAGGAACAAGAGAGAAGCCGCCGGAAGCGGAAATTGTGCTTTGTCCCTGAGCCTCTGCAAATTCACCGATCCAGGGAATTGCTTTTGCAAGAGCCGCACTTAGATTGGTAACCAATGCACTTTCGGAGAGAATCTTGTTGAGAATTTTTGTGATGTACGGGTCATAAATTGCCCAAGCTATTGAAGAAGCCATAAAACCGAAGCCGGTAAGTATGGTTAGTTTGACATTTAACTTTTGTTTTTTATCAGCCATGTCATAACCCCTTTCTTTTTTATTTGCCGAAAACTCGACGTATACCATTATATATTCTTTGCTTTTAAAAAGCAACTATAACAAAAAAAATCGTCATTTCCCACAGAGAGAATTATGCAAATAGACCACAAAAAACCATTGTACATCCGTTAAGGTTATACAATGGTCAGTTTTGCAAAGGCTTATACTATTTATATAATAATTATTGCGGCTGTTACACCGAGAGCGATAAGAAAGGTGATACAGTATCTTTCGGCAAAGGCACCGACGAAAAGAAGAGCTGCGGCAGGTGCATATAAAACCTTTTGAAGAATATTGCCCTGTCTGTAAACCTTTTCCATCATATTATATGCATCCTCGATAAGCGGATAGGAATTTACCATAAGTGAAAATGCAAGCCAGTAAGAAACAGCATTGACAATTGTAAGAACAGTGTCGTCAAAGCGAGCATAGAGAGTGAACATAACCGGAGCAAGAGCAAGTAAAAATGCGCCGATGAAATTCATAAAGGCGGGAACAAAGCAGAGAGCAAATGCACCCTGAGCCTTAGGCATAAGCTCATGCTCGATGTGACTTATCATTTCATCGCTTCTGAGATAGCGGTTATCCTCGACGGGAATTTTGCAAATGCGGCAGACAAGCTGCTCCCACATACCTCTTATGAGGGCACCGGGGAAGGTGAGATATTTGATAAGAATATATAATTTTGTCATCAGATGTCGCCTCCCTGGTCCTTAATAATTTCATCAAGTGTGATTTTTCCGTTCTTATACTGTGTGACAAGCTCGCTGATGTTATAGCCGTAGCCGTCAAGAAGGATTTTCATATCCTCATAAATTTCCTTGTCGCCGTTATAAAGAGCACAAAGAGCATAGAGGTTACAGTTCTGGACTGTGTAGTTTCCGGCTTCGAAAAGCTCCTTCATTTCCTGGAGGGCAAGTGCACCCTCACCCTTGATAAGATATGCTATTGCAAGGGGATGCTTATAGGAAACATCGGCGGTACCGAGAGTTGTCTTTGCTTCTTCACAAACAGCAATCATCTTTTCTGCATCGGGAGTTTCCATATAGCGGTAAAGATTAGCCTTTGAAATATATGCGGTAGGATCCTCTTTGTTGAGTTCAACAAGCTTGTCATAGCTGTAATTCACAGCCTCCTCGTCGCCGAGTCTTGCCGCTATTGCACAATAGTTTGCAAGATAGATCCATTCCTGACCTTCGCCGACGGCATCAACGGCCTTGAGCTGGTCAAGCTGTTCGGAAAGGGGCTTTTCCTTTATGCTCATAATTACAAACTTGTAATATTCGATAAATGCCACATTATATTTTTCGGTGACCTCGCTTTTTCCTTCTTCAACGGGTCTTGCTTCCTTGAGTGCTTCGAGAGCAGACATTACCTCGTCATAATCAAAATCCTTGCCTGAGAAGGCGTCGTCTGTAATTTCTGTCACTGCTTCATAGGTTTCTGTGAGAACAGTTGTCTCATTGACTATTGCAACGTATTTTTTATTCCAGGGCTTTTTAAGGTCTTCTTCGCTGAAAGCGGTGTTTATAAGCTCTGCGCTGTTGTTAAAATAACCTAATTTATTATAGCCTTCAATTATTTCGTTGAAGGCTCTTTTTGAGGTGCCTTCAGCGCTTCTTGAGCCGTTGAAATAAGAATAATAGCTTTGAAGAGCACTCATAACATAGCCTGACTTATAGTTAGCCGATGCATCAACAACAGTGGCAAGGTCAGTGAGGTAGGGATAAGATACCCAGAAGGAACCGAAGAAGATTACGGCAGCAGCAATAAAAGCAAAAATACCGCTTTTGCGCATCGGGTATTTTTTCATTGCATTACGGCAATCCTCACAGTAGGGATAGTCTTCATCAAGCTCCTTAAAGCGGATTTTTTCTTCACAGCACTGACAAAGATCCTCGGGAGAAATTTCTTCATCTTCGCTGTCTTCATCCTCGGCTTCATTATCGAGCTCCTGGATGAGCATACCTTCTTCGTCTTCGTCGGCGGAAGAGGCTTTGTCAAGCTCCGCCTGAAACATATCTCTGATATTTTCGAGCTCCTCGATAAGCTCTTGTTTTTCATCGGACTCCTCATCGGGGACAGAAGAACCGTCAGTTATCTCTTCTTCAGCTTCACCGGAAACAGATGCTTCGTCAACTGCTTCTTCGGCTGCGGTGTTTTCTTCTTCCTCGGGGAGTAAACCGTCTTTTTTAAGTTCGTCCAAATCAAACGCCTCCTTAGGGTTAATGAACTTATTTTAGCACTCTTTGATTCAAAAAGCAACTGTAAGTTTTTATATTATGGTATATTTACTTAAGATTTTCCTTAAGATGTGAGAATTAAAAAATATGCCGATACATTATCTTGTGTATAAACCTCAAAAGCACCACAACGACACAGAAAATAAGGCTCAAAAGCTCGGTGAAATCAAAGAAAAAAGGCTAAAATCATTGACAAAAGGGATGGATTTGATATATAATGTTTTTCTGCAAGTTGTGTCTTGCGGTATTATAAGTTTTTTGAAAGCGTCGGACACCATATTGCTTCACTTCTATACTCCTTGCAATATGTCCCGTTTTATAAAATTACTAAAGGAGGTTTAATGCAATGAAAAGAACTTATCAACCCAAAAAGCGCCACAGAAAAATGGAACACGGCTTCCGTAAAAGAATGGCAACAAAGAACGGCCGTAAGGTTCTTGCCCGTCGTCGTGCAAAGGGCAGAAAGCAGCTCACATACTGATTGAGGGCTGAATTGTCGGTCTGACCGGCAACAGATAAACAAACACACTCGTTCAAAATAGTGTTAGGGTTTGATTTTTTTGCAAAAGTACCTTACTTTAAAAGAGAATACAGACTTCAACCGTGTTTATTACCGCGGCAAGTCATCGGCTAAACCTGCACTGGTTGTTTATGCATTAAAAAACCGTGTGGGTATTTGTCGTGTCGGTATTACTACGAGCAAAAAAACCGGTAACGCTGTTGAACGGAATCGCTCCCGCAGAATTATCAGAGCGGCATATCAATCCGTGTTCAGGAACTATGAAATAGCGGGCAATTACGACTTCGTTTTCGTTTCCCGCAGCAAAACCAAATACCTCAAAGCCACTCATGTGGAAAAAGGTATGGTCGAATGTATGAAAGCTCTCGGTGTTATAAAATGAAAAAAGTAATTTTAGCTTTAATAAGATTTTACCGCCGTCATATTTCTCCCCATCTGCCTCCTATGTGCAGATATTATCCGACCTGTTCCTGTTATGCCATCGAAGCGATTGAAACTCACGGTGCACTCAGGGGCTCTTTGCTTGCCCTTTGGCGTATACTGCGCTGCAATCCTTTTTCAGCCGGCGGCTATGACCCCGTCCCTCCGAAAAAGGAAGATCACCGACTGAAGTAAATTTGCCCTCTTTTATTTTTAAGGAGTAACTTTCGGAGGTATTTAAGAATGGATTTCTTATACGGCATTTTTGGATATCTTTTTAGAATTCTTTACAGCTTTGTTGCTAATTACGGTATCGCACTTGTAATTTTCACCGTCTTTTTCCGTGTAATTCTTCTGCCCTCAACGGTAAAGCAGCAGAAATCCTCGGCAAAAATGATGCGTCTTCAGCCAAAGCTCAAGAGAATCAGAGAAAAGTATCAGGACTACAACCCCCAGGAAAGACAGCAGAAAATCCAGATGGAAACAAGCGAGCTTTACCAGAAGGAGGGCTACTCCTCAATGGGTGCAAGCTGCTTACCCCTGCTGATTCAGTTCCCCATCCTTATCGGTCTTTACGGCGTAATCCAGAAGCCTCTTACCTATGTTCTGAACCTTTCAGCAGAGGTTATAACTGCTTTTACCGAAGCTGCTACAGCACTCGGCCTTCAGACATCAGGCAACAGAGGTGCTTACTATCTTGAGCCTATCGTTATCACAAATATCGAAAAGATTCTTGAAGCTAAGCCCGATTTCCTTACAACCTACGCCGCAGAAATCGAAGCAATCCGTAATTTCGATTTCCGTATTTTCGGTATCGATCTCGGTGTTATTCCAAGTAATATTTATAAAGAGCTTGGTATTACAAAGGAAACAATCTTTATTCTTGCAATTCCCGTTCTTTCGGGTCTTGCCTCATTACTCACAAGCTTACTTACTCAGATAAGACAGAAGAAAACCAACCCGGATATGCAGAATCAGCAGATGATGGGATGTATGATGCTCATGATGCCCTTATGGTCAGTATATCTTTGCTGGAATTTCCCCGTAGGTATGGGTATGTACTGGATCCTTTCCAGCCTTATCGCTTTCTTCCAGACTCTTATCATCGGTTATTTCTATGCTCCCCGCAAGGTGCTTGCAAAGGTAATGGTTGAAGAAACCGTAAACCGCAGAGCATATGAAAAAATGAAGCTTTCCGCAAAAGCAAATGCGGATATTGAAGACTGATTATCTAAGTTTTATTTTATTTCATACAAAATGGTGGTGAAAACAGATAATGAAAATTGAAAAGCTCGGAACAGGTGCAACAGTAGAGGAAGCAATCGCTAATGCTGTAAAAGAGCTCGGCGCTCCCGAAACAGCAGATGTTCACACAGAGGTTGTTGCTTATCCCCAGAAAAAGATCTTAGGACTTTTCGGCGGTTCACCTGCAAAAGCAGTGGCATATTATGAAGTTCCCGACGCTCCCGTAAAGGCTGAAGAAAAGCCCGCAAAGAAGGCTCACAAGGCTGAAAAGAAGCAGCCTGCTCCCGTTAAGGAAGTAGCTCCCGCAAAGGCTGAGGAAAAGCCTGCAGAGGCTAAGAAGGTCGAGAGTGTTAAAACAGCTATAAATATCAGTGAAAGCGAAAGCCTTAAGGCAGCTGAAGCTTATCTCAAGGAAATCCTTTCAGGTATGGGCGTAGGCGAAACCAAGATTGAAGCTTTCCGTACACAGGAAAACGAAGTTATCTTCGAAATTGACTGCGGTGATGATTACGGTATCGTAATCGGCAGAAGAGGCGAAACTCTTGATTCAATCCAGTACCTTACAAGACTTGTTGCAAACAAGACAAAGAAGGACGGCGAATATTCAAGAATTTCTATCAACGTAGGTAACTACCGTGAAAAGAGAAACAATGCTCTTCGTGAGCTTGCAAAGAAAAATTCCGAAAAGGTACTCAAGTACGGCAGAAACGTTACATTTGAGCCTATGAATCCTTATGAAAGAAGAATTATTCATACTGCAGTTCAGGAAATCGAAGGCGTTTCCTCTCATTCCGTAGGCTCAGACGCAAGCAGAAGAGTTGTTATCACTCTTGCAGAGGGTGTTAAGCCTACTCATCCCTCAAAGGGCGGCTATAACAGAGGCCGTGGAGGAAGAGGCGGGTACAATCGCGGCGGCAGAGGCAGAAGCAATTCCGCTCCCGTTGAAGCTCCCTCCAGAGCGCCCAGAACAGACGCCGGTGCAGAAAAGGTTTCCCTTTACGGAAAAATCAACTGATAAAAAAATTACCATCGTATCTCAGGATGCGATGGTTTTTTTATTTGTGGGATGTAACGGTGGGGCGGGGAGCCAAGCCCTGTATACAGGGAACGGCGACGCCCGCAGGGCGTCGCCGTTGACCGCTTGCGGTCACTTGGCTCCCCGTCTGAGGCTTGCAGTAAATAAATTTAAAGATAATTTTTCAGCTCGTCGATGAGATGCTCCTCTTCCTTGATGATTTTCTTGGCAAGGGACTGAGATTTCTCGTCGGCTCCTTTGTATTCGTTCACATAGGCACAAAGCTGCTTGATTCCCATATTACAGCCGTCGAGAACAAGGTCGGCTATAGTCGAATCCTCGTTATGGGCGAGCATTTTAATGTTTGTTTCCATCCAGGACATAGCCTTTGCCATAAGGGGAGGATCCTTTGTTTCGGCACCGATTTCCTTGATGTATTCACCGATTTCCACCTGAAGCTTCTGATGAGTGAGAAGACTTTTGGTAAGAAGTGAAAGTAGGTCGGGGTTTTTCACCTTGTCGAGCATTTCGTTGATGGAATTTACGGCTGTTTTTGCGCCGGAGTCACACTCTCTTAAAAGCTTTACTGTATCTGTCTGCATAAAAAATATCCCTTTCGTTTTTTATTATTATGAAACGAAAGGGTTTTTATTATTCAGTTTTTAATGAAAAGACGCAGCCGCAATAATTTTGTCTGTATAAGTTATGCTCTTTTGAAAGCTCGATAGAGCGCTTATAGCCGTTTTTCTTTTTGAAATCCGAAGGCAGATGTCTGATGCCGAGCTCCTTTTCGATTTCAAGACCGATTTCATTTATCTTCTGTGCGTTTTTGAGAGGACTTATGGAAAGAGTTGTGGTGAAGTAATCAAAGTCCATTTCCTTTGCCTTCAGCGCTGTTTTGTAAAGGCGCTGTCGGTAGCAGATGAAGCATCTTTCACCGGCTTCTCTTTCTTTTTCAAAGCCCTTTACTGCTTTATAAAACTCCTTGGGCTCGTTTTCACCTTCAATAAAAGAAACGGGGTTTTCAAAATTCATTTCGCTTATGAGTCTTTTTACCTCGTTCACTCTTTGGGTATATTCCTCAGCGGGATAGATATTAGGATTATAGTAAAAAACGGTTATTTTAAAGTAACGGGAAAGATATTCAAGGCAATAGCTGCTACAGGGTGCACAGCAGGCGTGCAGCATAAGGGTGGGAACAACGCCTTTTCTTTCGTTTTCTTCGATAATTTTTTCGAGTTCCTTCTGATAATTGAGCATATTTTCACCTCCGTTAAACAATAGCATTTTTTGTAATTAAATTCAAGGCATAAAAGACAATAATCTTACAAAACTAAAAATGTAAATATTTTTGTGAGAGGTAATTATTATGATTAAAGGAATCAACCGACAGGTAGTTGAGGTAAATGAAACAGACTGCGATTATTTTGAAAGAATTCTCTTTTTTGTAAAGCCTGAGTATGCAAGCATCAGCGAGGGAAAAATAAGAGAGAGGGCAGGCATAATTGCAGGTCGCACCGACAAGGCACCGCCGACAAAGGCAACGGGAAACAGAACAACCGCAATATTAAAAATAGTCCTTTCTGTTCTTGGCGGAGTGGTGGCAGGCCTTATTATTTCAAGATTTATATAAACATAAAAGAGATGTACCGGCTATGATACATCTCTTTTACTTTTATTTGGGAGAAAAGAATTAATTGGTTTTATTTGATGCACAGGAGCAGCAGTTTCCCGAACAGGAGCCGCTGTCAGGGCATCCGATACATTTTTTTCCTTTTTTCTTTTCCTTGTAAATATATGCTCCCGCAAGAGCCACGATTAATATTACAAGGGCAATTATAATTAAATTATCCATAGCAGTTACCTTTATTTAACTTCCTGCTTTTTCTTTGCTTTAAGTGCCTGCTCGGCCTTTACCTTTTTGGAGGCATTGACTGAAAGAATGACAAGGATTGCGGCGAAAGCAACTACAACAGCGAGACCGGGAAGGAAGCCTTTACCGAGGGAGCCGGTGGTGATAAGTGTACCTGCCTGATATACGGTGTAACCGATGGTGTAGCCTGTGCCGAGCTGGAAGCCGATAGCGCCCCAGAGCCACTTAGCGCTTTTCATTTCGCTGTTCATAGCACCGATGGCTGCAAAGCAGGGGGGTGTGAAGAGATTGAACATAAGATATGCAAGGGCGGCAACCCTTGTGATTGCAAAAGCTGAAGCAACCTCTGCGCCTGCACCTTCCAGAAGAGCAAGCTCTTCTGTATCAATAAGATTTTCGAGACCTACAAAGCAAACTGCAAGGGTACCTACAACGTTTTCCTTTGCGATAAAGCCTGTAACTGCCGCAGCAGCAAGCTGCCAGGAAAGAACACCCACAACGGGAACGAGAACATATGCGAAGGGACCTGCAATAGAGGCAAGGATGGAAGTGTCAGCTGTTTCTGCCTCTGTAAAGCTCCAGCTGAAGGACTGCATAATCTGAACGGCTGTGTTGCAAAGAAGGATGATTGTCGCCGCCTTGACTATGTAAGCCCAGCCACGGCTGCACATTGATTTGAAGGCTCTCATAAGTGAGGGCACCTTGTATTCGGGTAGCTCAATGATAAAGAAGGACTTCTTCTTTGAGTTGCCGGTGATTTTGTTTATAATGAGGGCGGCGAAGAAAATAATCACAATACCCATAAAATACATTATGGGACCTACCCATGTTGCGTCCTCAAAGAATGCACCGGCGAAGAGAGAGATTACGGGAAGCTTTGCACCGCAGGGCATAAAGGGTGCAAGCATAGCAGTTGCTCTTCTTTCTCTTTCGTTACGGATGGTACGGCAGGCCATAACACCGGGAATAGCACAGCCGGTACCGATAACAAAGGGGATAACGGATTTACCGGATAGACCGACCTTTTTGAAAATGGGGTCGAGAATAACGGAAACTCTTGCCATATAACCGCAATCCTCAAGTAATGCGATAAGGAAATACATAACCATAACAAGAGGAAGGAAGCCGATAACAGCAATAACGCCGCCGATAACACCGTCAACGAGCAAGGCGTAAAGGAGAGGATTTGCATCGCTGAGTAAGGAGCCGATGAATTCCTGACCTTTTTCGAGAAGAGCTACAAGCCAGTCGGCAATCCATACGCCGGGGCCTGCCTGGGAAATCCAGAAAACAGCAAACATAATAACTGCAAAGATGGGAATACCGAGCCATTTATTGGTGAGAACCTCGTCGATTTTATCCTGGGCATTTTTAACGTTGGTAAATACCTTTCTCTTTTCGATTGCCGAAACAATTTCATTAACAAAGGCATAACGTTTTTTATCTGCTTCAATAACGGCACTTTTATCACTCATATCCACATTGCCCTGAACATAAGGTGCAGTCTGTGCTTTGCCGACCTGAGCAAAAGCGGCCTCCATTACTGCGGAAAGACCCTCAGAGGAGGTAGATACGGTTTCCACCACGGGACAGCCGAGCATTTCTGAAAGAGCCTTGACATTTATTTTTGTTTCTTTTTTCTTGTTGATGTCGGTTTTGTTCAGTGCAACGACTACGGGGATGCCGAGTTCTAAAAGCTGAGTTGTGAAAAAGAGACTGCGGCTCATATTTGTAGCGTCCACAATGTTGATGATAACATCGGGGTTTTCAGTTTTTACATAATCGCTGGTGATGCTTTCCTCTCCCGTAAAGGGGGACATTGAATAAGCACCGGGAAGGTCAACGGCGATAATACCGTCTTTACCGCTGCAATAGACCTTTTTAACTGCGTGCTCCTTCTTTTCAACGGTAACACCTGCCCAGTTGCCGACCTTTTCGTTGGCACCGGTAAGAGCGTTATACATTGTGGTTTTACCGCTGTTGGGATTACCTGTCAAAGCAACTCTCATAAATAAATTCCTCGTCTTTCTTACGGTTGAGTCTTGAGTTATACAAGACTAACTCGATTTTTTTAATTGTCGGCAGAAATTAATCTGCCGTTAATTTTATATCTCTATGGCTTCAGCCAGCTGACGGTCGATATTGTATCTGCCGTCCTTGATGGAAACAACACAGCCTCCCTTAAGATGGGAAATTACGGTAATGGGCTCACCGCTGTAGCAGCCGAGTGAAAAAAGGAAAGCATTAAGATCCTCGTCGTCGGTGACGATGTCTTTGATTATGTATTCTTTTCCTTCTTGAGCCTGCAATAAATTCATAACCGATACCTCGCTGTGTTTGAAATTAGGTCAGACTAACTACATAAGCAAAAAATATAATTAGTCATAACTAACTGCATACATAATAACACCGCTAATACTCTTTGTCAAGGGGTAAAAGGAAATTTTTTACATTATTTTTTATTTAATTGAAATCCGATGAAATCAAACAGATAAGTCTTGTTATTTTTCATTTATTCTGTTTCGGTATGAGAAAAAATAAGGCTGTGCAGAAAACACAGCCTTATATAAATACTGAACATTATGCCTTTTTGATTTTATTGAGCTTTGCGTTGATTTCAAGAAGCTCTTCCTTGGTGAACTTGACTTCCATAGCACCGATGAGGTTAGCGATTCTTAAAATAGAGAATGCACCTGCCATTTGTAAAAGCTCCTTTGAGGGCTTCATTCCGCCGGGAAGACCTCCGCCACCCTTTTTCTTTTCACCGTCATTTTTCTTTGTTGCCTTGAACTTTTTAAGGAGAAGAAGAACAAAGGAAACAGTTACCATTTTGCCCTTGAAGGTTTTGCAGATTTCAGAGAACTTATCATTGATGTTATAATATCCTTCGGGAGTGGTGATGTCAAACCAGTTAAGGATTGCACCCTTCTCCTTGAAAATGTAATCCTGGTTGAGCTCTTCAACCTTTCTGATTTTGCTCTCATCTTTGAGTTCACCTGCTACAGCAAGGAGAGTGGTTTCACCTGCGTTGGGAACATCAAAACGGAAGAAGTGGTCTTCGGCTGACTTTTTGCCGAGAGATTCACCGTTTGCAAAAAGCTCTACCTCGGGAAGATTGGAATAAACGGTAACCTTGGTTACGTCTTCGGTTCTGTCAATATATCTCTTACCGCAAAGGTGAACAAAGGGCTCATCGGAAAGCCATGCCTTATAAGCATAGAAGGAATCCTTCTTATATTTTCTGTCCATAGTCATAAGACCCTTGTGGTTCTGTCCGTTTTCGCCGCCCTCCTGACGTGCATCGGCGCCGAAGTCAAACATATTCCATACGTAGGTTGACCAGATAAACTTACGGGAGAAAAGCTGTTTGATAAGCTCCTCGTGATAGTAGGCCTGATATTCCTCTGTATAGTCGCCCTGAGTGGGATTGGAGGTGTGCCAGTTAAGAGCTTCACAGCCGTATTCACTGCAGCCGATGGGAGTTTTTGGGTGATTTTTATGGAACTTATCGAACCAGGGGCCGTTCATTGAAGCCTCGCCGCCGTACCAGCCGAAGTAATGGTTATAGGAAATTACATCGGGAATCTGAACATATTCGCTGTCGGGGTCGCACATTGTGAGACAGGCGATAGTTGTAAGTCTTGTCTTGTCCATTTTGTGGGCAAGGTCGTTGAGTATTTTATGGTTTTCAATAAGGTCAGGGTCAGCGGCGCCGTGCATTGTTATTTCGTTTGAAAGACCCCATACTACGATTGATGCGTGGTTGTAATTCTGTGTGATAAGCTCCTTCATTTGGGAAATTGTGTTTTCTCTGCCGCCTGCCATGTGCTGGGAAATATAGGGGATTTCAGCCCATACTACCATACCTCTTTCGTCGCAAAGGTCATAGAAATACTGGTCGTGCTGATAATGAGCAAGACGGATGGTGTTTGCGCCTACCTCACATATATAATCCATATCCTCTTTATGATGCTCGGGTAAAAGAGCGTTACCGATACCGAGTCTGTCCTGATGACGGGATACACCATGGAGAGGATATTCCTCGCCGTTGAGGAAGAAGCCCTTTTCAGGATCAATTTTAAAGCTGCGGCAGCCGAAGCGGGCGGAAACGGTGTCGATTACCTCGTCACCGTCAAGAAGCTCTGCCTTTGCTGTGTAAAGATAGGGATCCTTTCTGCCATGCCAGAGATGGACATTTTTGATTTCAAAATCCTCATCGTCGTCATCGGTTGTCTTTGAGGTAATTTCATTTCCTTCTGCATTAAGGATGGTATAACGGATTTTCTGGAAGTCTTTTTTGTTTGTGAGATAAACCTCAATTTCAATTTCGGCATCCTTGCCCTTGATTTCGGGAGTTACCTTGATACCGGGTGTTCCGAAATAATCCAGGTCGAAATGAGATTCGGAAACACAGATAAGATTAACATCACGGTAAATACCGCCGTAGAAGGTAAAGTCAGCCATCTGGGGATAAACTCGGTCGTTAGGTGAGTTATCAACGTCGATTTCGATGAGACCTTCGTCGCCGAAAGCTTCGGTGAGATTTACTCTCCAGGTTGAATAACCGCCGTCGTGGGAAGCGAGCTTTTTGCCGTCGAGATAAACTGTAGCAGAGGAGTTTGCTCCTCTTATTTCGAGATAGTAGCAATCAGCTTCGGGAAGGTCGCTTTTTTTGATTGTTCTTGCATAGCGGCAGGTGCCTCTGTAATAGTCTGCGCCGCCGTCCTGTCCGTCGATGGCATTCCAGGAATGAGGAATATTTACCTCCTCGGTAACACCTTCCTTTGTAAAGGTCCAGCCATTGTTGAGATTAAGAATTTCACGCATAGTATCTTACTCCTTATGTTATGTTTTCATTATTAACAGTTAATTAAATAATTAATCCAATTATTTATCAGCTACGAAACGGATAAAGCGCTCAAAGGCAGCCATACCCTTTTCGTCTCTTTTGTAAACACCGGCGTGCTCAAGGCATTTGACAAATACCTTGCCGACCTCCTTTTTCACAATAGCATCAATATTTTCTTTTGTGAACTCATAATTATCTTTAAAGGAGTTTACCCAATCGGCGTGCTTGCCGACGGTTTCATCATCGGAAAGGTCCTTGCCTTCAAGAATGAATTCTTCAATTCTTGCAAGCTCGTTTTTAAGTCTTGAGGGAAGAACAGCAAGACCCATAACCTCAATAAGACCGATATTTTCCTTTTTAATGTTATGTAATTCCTTGTGGGGATGGTAAACACCCAAAGGATGCTCTTCGGTTGTAATGTTATTACGTAAAACGAGGTCGAGCTCAAATTTGTCGCCTCTTTTTCTTGCAATGGGAGTGATGGTGTTGTGGGGGATGCCGTCAGTTTCGGCAAAAACGAAGGCCTCTTCGTCAGTATATCCGCGCCAGGCATCGAGGATTTTTGCAGAAAGAGAAACGATTTTTTCTGTATCCTCACCGCTTATTCTGATAACGGACATGGGCCATTTTACGATGCCGACAGAAAGCTCCTCATAACCGCATAGGGTGAAGGTTTTTTCTGTTTCGGCCTTTGCCATGGCGAATTCATAGTTACCGCCCTGGAAATGCTCGTGAGCAAGAATGGAGCCGCCTACGATGGGAAGGTCAGCATTTGAGCCGACGAAATAATGGGGGAAAAGCTTTACAAAGTCAAAGAGCTTTCTGAATGCGCTTTCGTCGATTTTCATCGGTGTATGCTCACTGTTGAAAACGATGCAATGCTCATTGTAGTAAACATAGGGTGAATACTGGAAGCCCCACTGCTTGCCGTCGATTTCAACGGGAATGATTCTGTGATTCTGTCTTGCGGGATGGTTGAGACGGCCTGCATAGCCTTCGTTTTCAACACAGAGAAGACATTTGGGATAAGAGCTTTGCTTTGCGTTTTTCTGAGCAGCTATATCCTTCGGGTCCTTTTCAGGCTTTGAAAGATTGACGGTAATGTCAATTTCACCGTAATCGCTTTCAGCCTTCCACTTAAGATCCTTGCATACTCTGTATCTTCTGATATAGTCTGTGTCTCTGCTGAGCTTATAGTAGTAATCTGTTGCCATTTCGGGGGATACGGCATAAAGAGCATCAAAGTGAGAGATAACCTCGCTGGGTCTTGGTACAAGGGCGCTCATAACCTTTGTGTCGAAAAGATCTCTGTTTGTCTGGGTGTTTTCGATGAGTCCGTTTTCACAGGCATAGTCAAGGATGGAGCTGAGAATATCCTCGAGATTTTCCCATTCGCAATCGTCAGGCTCCTTGTATTCGTCGATACCGAGAATTTCAAGAATGCGGTTTGTGGTATAGATTTTATCTTCAGGCTCGATGAGACCGCAATCCAGACCGTATTTGACTAATTTTGCTACGCTTTCACATATCATAACTAACATCTCCTATCATATTTCTTCACCTTACATAATACACCAAAAGATACAGAAAAATCAATATAAAGATTAAAAAGCAGGGACATTTTTCGGTATGAGGAATAAAATAATAATGAAAAAATCAAAGGAGGCTTCTTATGTCCCGTGTAACAAGCTCATTTATGGGAGCAAACTCTCCGTTAGGCTTCTGCTCCTTTTTTGAAGAAATCTATAACCCATATAAAAGCCATCACCCTTATATCATAAAGGGCGGACCGGGAACGGGAAAATCAACTCTGATGAAAAAGGTGGCCCGTAAGGCCGAGGAAAAAGGCTTTGAAACAGAGCTTATTTACTGCTCCTCGGACCCGAAAAGCCTCGACGGAATTATCGTTAAGGATATCGGCGTTTCCGTTATTGACGGCACCTCGCCTCATATTATTGAGCCGAAGTTTCCCGGTGCTGTGGAAAACATTATCAATACGGGGGATTTCTGGGACAAGAAAAAGCTGGCAGAAAAAAGTGAGCTTATCCGCTCTCTTACTCTCGAAAATTCAATGCATCATTTCCGTTCGGCAAGATATCTTTCGGCGGCAGGGGCAATCAACGACGAAAATATCCGCCTTGTTTCACAGTTTATAAAGGAAGAAAAAATCAACAGCTTTGCCGTGCGCTTTGCCTCAAGGGAAACACCGCCGAAAAGAAAAAGAGCACCCGGAAAAAAATCACGGCGCTTCATCAGCGGAATAACCCCCGACGGAGTGGTTTTTTTAGATAGCACCGTAAGAGCTCAGGCTGTGAGAGTTATCGGAATAAAGGATAATTATTCTGCTGTTTCATCTCTTCTTTGCCAGAGGATAGGCGATCTTGCCGTAAAAAACGGCTATGATGTAATATTCTGCCAATGTCCTATGAGACCCAAGGGTGACTGTGAGCATATTATTATTCCCGAGGTAGGTCTTGCTCTCATTACGGTTAAAAAGGAGCATAATATAAGCTTGGAATGTGACAGACTTATTCACTGTAAAAGATTTCTGAGAGAGGAAATCGGAAATTACAGTCAGCGTATGCGTCAGGGGAAAAAATTATGCTCCCACCTTATAGGCGAGAGCATTGATTCACTGAAAAATGCCAAGAGAATTCACGATAAATTAGAGAAGGAATATATCGAGGTAATGGATTTTCAGGCACTTAACGATTATACGGATATTATTACAGAAGAAATGTTCAGTATTTTTTAGCTTTCACGCAGCTTAGTCTGAGGTAAAAATTCCCTTGCTGCCTCTGTGAGAGATACCATTTCTTCCTTTGAGTAAGCTGAAAGTCCGTCTTCAATAAGGTTTCCGCTGTCCTTGAACTGCTGAAGGAAAAAGGGGATATTACTCTTTAAAAGCCGGGCAATTTCTCTGATATCCTCTTCGGTGTGGAATTCCTTTACGACGGTGGTACGGAATTCGCAGGGAATTTTTCCTTCCTTAAGCATGGAAATGCTTCTGAGAATTCTTTCGGTGTCGATTTCCTTGCCGACGGTGAGGGCATATTTTTCGGGTGTGTTTTTTATATCCATAGCAACGTAGTCGCAAAGCCCTTCGTCAATGATTTCCTTTAAAAGCTCAGGCTTATAGCCGTTGGTATCGAGCTTTACCGCAAAGCCCATTTCCTTTATACGGCTAAGAAAGCCCTTGAGGTTTTTTTGAAGTGTAGGCTCTCCGCCCGTCACACAAACACCGTCGAGTATACCCTGACGCTTTTTAAGGAAAGAGAAAATCTCTTCTTCGTCAATGAACTCCTCTGCCTTTTCTGTTACAAGAAGAGCATTGTGGCAAAAGGGACAGAGAAAATTACAGCCGTAGCAAAAAATAGTGCAGGCTGTTTTTCCGGGAAAGTCAAGAAGGGTTAATTTCTGTATTCCTGATATAAGCATAGGTTTCTCCTTTTTCGGAAAGGGAAGTGTTCAGTGCTTCCCTTTTTTATCTTCTGAGTAATTTTACGGCTTTGATTTTAGCTTTTTTTGCTGTGGGCATAAGCTTTGCATAGGAATAATATTTCATCTTGTTACCCACGAGAACATATTCACCGATAAATTCGTGGTAATCGGCGGAAAAGCTCTTTTTGAAATCATAAATACCCTTGAAATTATCCTGAGGCTCTAAAATGCCAAGAGTTCCGTCCTCCTGAAGAACGGGAGTTTTAACTATAACATAGCCCAGGTCGTGAACATCGCAGCCTCTGTTTACGCTTTCGCATAAGCGAAGATAATTGAGATAATGGCTCGAACGGGTATTGTTACGGATAACGTTTCTTGTGCCGCCGAAAAGACAGCTTCCCATGCCTGCATAGTAAATGGAAAGACCGCCTGCGACACAGATACGGTTATCGGAGGTGAACTCCTCAGCCTCTGCCATTCTCTTTTCAAAATGCTCGGTCTGCTTATCGACGCTTGTGATTGTTTCGTTAAGCTGACGGGCCTTTTTTTCGTGGGCAGTTTCAAGCTCCTTCAGTGCCTGCTCTTTTTTTGCAAGGCGCTCAGCCTGAAGCTTACGGTCAAGTTCCTTATCATAATAAACAAGCTTGAGGTCGCTGTTATTTCTGAATTCTCTCAAAAGCTTTGTGCAGTAGTCACCGTTTCTTTCGACGAAATTATCTCTTTCGCTGGTGTCACGCATAACATCCATAAAGTCATCCATTACAGAGGGATTCTTTTCGACATCCTCATAGGTGAAGGTCTTTGCAACAAGACCTCTCTGCTCACCGATTCTTATGCTGTAACGGACACCCTTGTCGCACTTTTTGAGAATTTTATCGGCAGAAAGGCTTTCGCCCTCTGCTGTTTTAAGGGGAACAAAAAGCTGAACGGGCTGCTTGTAGGTGTAATTTTCGATTGAGGGGTTAAGCTCATAGCCGAGGGAGAGAAGAGTTTTGTGCATTTCGTGACCCTTTAGCTGATCCTCACCATTGATACGAAGAGATACGGGAGGGTCCATAATAAAGCAGGTAACTGAGTTTTTCTTTATCTCTTCCCTGATAAAGTCGGTGAATTCCTTTAAAAGCCCTGTGTTTTCATAATCGCATACAGCACCGCCTGAGGCGTACCATATCTTACCCGCAACAGGCAGAGCTCTTTCCATTACGAGGACGCCGAGAACAATTTTTTCGCCCTCATAGCCGCAATAATATCTGCATTTCCAGGTGGTTTTGACGTTCTGCCAATTTGATGACTGGATATACTGACCGCCGTTATTACAGATGAATTCATCGTACTTTTTCAGGTCGGTTTCGATTTTAAAAGTATACATTTTCAAACCTCTTTTCTTTCTCTGAGAGCCTTTAATACCTCGGCTCTTTCGCTGAAGGGAAGCTTTTTGCCCTCGATTTTCATATATTCCTCGTGTCCCTTGCCGGCAAGAATTACTATGTCACCGTCAAGAGCATTTTTTATCGCATAATTTACTGCCTCTGCTCTGTCGGGGATTATTATATATTTTCCCCCTGCCTTTTCGCAGTATGAGGCAATTTCCTCGCATATTTTTTTCGGATCCTCAAAGTCAGGGTCGTCACTTGTTATAATGGTGAAATCACTTAAGGCTCCCGAAACACAGCCAAGCTCTTCTCTGCGGCATTCGGTTCTGCCGCCGACGGAGCCGAAAAGGGTGATGATACGGTTGTGCTCATAGCCTCTTGCCGTATCGATGATGCTTTTGAGGCTTACACCGTTATGAGCATAGTCGATAATTACCGTTATATCCTCACATTCACGTACGGTTTCGCATCTGCCCTTTACAAAAACCGAGGCAAGACCTTCGCCGATTACCTCATCGGATACGCCGTAGCTTTCGGCAACGGCAAGGGCAATAAGTGAGTTATGACAGTTGATTTCAGCGGGAAGGCCGACAGTGAACTTCTTTTCCTTGCCTTTTGCGGTAACCTCGAAGACCATAGAGAGAATGTTGCCGTTTTTTTTCTTTTCGCAATTTCCGAGAACGTAATCAGCCTTTTCGTCGTAGCCGTAGGTTATTATCTCACCGACGGAGCTTTCTTTAATCTTTTCGCTGAAGGGGTCGTCAATGTTGACGATTGTCTTTTTACATAAGGGGAAAAGCTGAGTTTTCCAGTAAGCATATTCCTCAAAGCTTTCATGCTCATTTGTTCCGATATGGTCGGGATAAAGATTTGTGAAAACGCCGAAGGTAAATTCCGTGCCGTCGGTACGGTGAGCCTTGAGCCCGAGGGAGGAAACCTCGATAGCTGCCGCCTTACAGCCTCCGTCAGCCATCATACGGAGCATTTTCTGAAGCTCGTAGCTTTCGGGGGTGGTGTTCACTGTGGGAAGGACAGTATCTCCGTAGCTTGCACCGACGGTGCCGATAATTCCCGTCATAATGCCTGCCTTGTCGAGAACAAATTTTATAAGATGGGCAACGGTGGTTTTACCCTTTGTGCCCGTGATACCGATAACATCAATTTCTTTTGAGGGGTTGCGGAAAAAATTGCAGCTCATTTTTGCAAGCGCGGCTCGGGTGTTGTCTGTCTTTATGACAAGGGCATCCCCGGGAAGAGAAATGTCTTTTTCACACACGAAAACCCTGCTGCCCTTTTCATAGGCACCTGCGGCATATTTGTGACCGTCAGCAAAGGCACCCGTGAGGCAGACAAAGATAATATCTTCACCTGCCTTGCGTGAATCGTAAGCTATATCCTTTATCTCTCTTTCATCAGAGCAATCACAGGTAAGATTTATTCCTTTTAAAATTTCGTTAAGCTTCATTACTGTATCCCCAATTCCTTGAGTCTTTTGACTTCTGCTCTTTCGGCAAGATAAACGGCACGTCTTTCGTGACGTCCCTTGCCTCCGATTATACCCACACGGCGGAAGGCTTCAATAAACATCGCAGCCAATGCACCTGCCGAGCCGAGTATGAGGTCAACCATAGTATCCGTGAGTCCGTAGGCACCGTCATATTGACCGTGCTGCATAACAAAGCCGTAAAGCCTGTCCATTGTAAATTCATATAATTCCCAGCCGACGATTACGAAAAGTGCACCGCCCATAGCAAAAATAGCCTTGACGGAAATTTTTGCGGGAGTTCTTTCACCCTGCATAATTTCAATGAGAGCAAATGCGCCCGTGCAGGCAAGATAACCGGCAAAAATATGCTCGGGAATGTCAATGCCCGTAAAATCGGTTCTTGTGTTGAGGGTGGTGCCTACCACACAGCCGAAGCAGGTGAAGACATTGAGCATTGTCTGAAGATAGGCGGGATATTTCGTTATAAAGGATTTTCCGCCGAAAAGCTGGAACATATCCCATAAATGGGTGAAGATAATAGCAAAGACAGCCTGGATGAATTCGGAGGTGTAGCCGTTGAGCATACCCCATACACCCCAGAAAAACAGAAGCCCTCTGCATACCCACCAGGTAATCTGGTGCCCTTTTGAAAGCTTTGGAATTGAACGAAGTTTTTTCATTATGCAAATCCTTTCGGTATTATTATCTGAACATCAAATTATTATAACACAGATTGATTTCATTTACCATATTTAATGACATATAAATGTAAAATTTTTTATAATAGTATTATAAATCATAAAATCCGTTGACAATCGGGATTTTTTATTTTATTATCGTTATATAGGAAAATAAAGGAATTTTTATTTAAACGGAGGAATTTGAAAATGGAACAGGCTGTAACAATCGTTAAATCTCTTCCCTGGTTATTCAATCAGATTGCAGAGATTCTTAATTCATTTATGGAAATTGTTCTCACCTTACTTATGGCTTTCGGTGTCATCACGGGTCCTGCCACAGATAATCCGATTACCGTAAAGGATGCGGAAAACGTCAATATGACCGCCGTTTTATGGGCAGACACACATATAAGACCTACAGCAATAAGCCCCTATGAGCTTGAGTGCGGCTTAGAGGATATCGAAAATTCAGGTATCGACTTTGACGCTCTCGTTATTGCCGGTGATATTTCCGAGCTTGGTGAAGATGTCTCATATAATCTTACCTGGGATATTCTCGATGAATCGGGTATAGATAATATTCTTCTTACAAGCGGCAATCACGATATCCGTGTGCTTTATGAAATAAGAACAAAAGAGATAGTCGGCAAAACCAATGAATATCTCGGAACAGAATTTGACAAGCCTTATTATTCCTATGATGTCAACGGATACACATTTATTGTAATGGCCTCCGATGAAATTCAGCTTGAAAAGGCTGTTATTTCCGACGAACAGCTCGCCTTCCTTGACAGCGAGCTTGAAAGAGCAACAGCCGACGGCAAGCCTGCCTTTGTTGTATGCCATCAGCCCCTCGACAATACACACGGTCTTCCCGGTGTATGGGAAAACGGCGGACTCGGTAACGATTCACCGCAGGTAAGAGCAGTTCTCGAAAAATATAAGAATGTTTTCTACATAAACGGACATCTTCATGACGGTGTTTATGAAAACAGCCTTGAGGTGCTTAACGAAGAAAACGGTGTTTACTCAATCAATCTTCCCGCCTACGGCAGAGAAAACGATTACGGTGAATTCCTTCAGGACGGCCTCGGCACATATGTTGAGGTTTACGATGACGAGGTGATTTTCACCGCCAGAGATTTCAAGGCAGGTAAGTCACTTGAGGGTTACACAAAAACCTTTGAGCTTGTAAAATAAAGTATTTTCCCTCACTCGAAAGGGTGGGGGATTTTTATAAAAGGAAAAAGGAGAAAGCAGAATGAAAAAATTAGGCTTCGGCTGTATGAGATTGCCCCTTACTGACAAAAAGGATGATTCATCCGTTGATATTGAACAGATGAAGGAAATGGTTGACGCTTATCTCGACGAGGGCTTCAATTACTTTGATACGGCATATATGTATCACAAGGGCAAAAGCGAATGCTTCGTAAAGGAGGCTCTTGTTAAAAGGCACCCGAGAGAAAGCTTTTTCCTTGCCGACAAGCTTCCCGTGGGAATGATGAAATGCGCAGAGGATAAAGAAAGAATCTTCCTTGACCAAAAGGAAAAATGCGGTGTGGAATATTTCGATTATTATCTTCTCCATTGTCTTGATACAAAGAATTTTGCTGCTGCCGAGGAGTATGGCGTTTTTGAATATCTTGCAGAAAGAAAGAAGGCGGGAGAGATAAAAATCCTCGGCTTTTCTTTCCACGATACTGCTGATGTTCTCGATGAAATTCTTACAAAGCATTCCGAAATGGAATTCGTTCAGCTTCAGATAAACTACCTTGACTGGGAAAATGAAAAGGTTCAATCCCGCCGTTGCTACGAGGTGGCAAGAAAGCACGGCACTCCCGTTATTGTTATGGAGCCTGTCCGTGGCGGCGCACTTGCCAATGTGCCCGGTGTGGTAAAGAATATGCTTAAGGAAAAGGATGCTGCCCTTTCCGTTGCTTCCTGGGCAATCCGCTTCGCGGCAAGCCTTGAGGGTGTGTTTATGGTTTTAAGCGGTATGTCTGATATGTCACAGCTCAGGGACAATATGAGCTATATGAAGGATTTTGTTCCTCTTACCGAGGATGAAAAAGCCCTCTGTCTTAAGGCGGGAGCTATCATTGCAAACAAGGATACCGTGCCCTGTACTGCCTGCCGCTACTGTGCTGAGGAATGCCCCGAAAAAATTGCCATTCCCGAGCTTTTAGCTCTTTATAACAGAAAAATCAACGGCGAAACGGTAACTGATGAGGAGTATGCTGCTCTTACAAAGGAAAGCACTCCTGCAGGATGTATAAAGTGTAAAAAGTGCGAAAAAATGTGTCCTCAGAAAATTGAAATTGCAGGCCTTATGGAAAAGGTCAGCAAGACTTTCTGATAAGAATAAAAACCATTGTATACGCCGGTATACAATGGTTTTACTTTTTTATGCGGTTTTATTTTACTGCCGTATTGGTTTCGCAGGGGAGAATATTATATGTTGTGCCGTCACGGTCGATCATGCTTATAGGGATATCGGGAAGAAGAAGATGTATTGTGGCAACAAAGTTGTTGCTGCCTTCGCCGGGAAAGCCGGTCACGATAGTAAGAGGATTTCTCTTTGCTATATGGGCACAGACGGTGTAAATAGGGTCGTCACTAAAATATATTGCCATTTCTCCGCCTTCCTTTTGTGCGGTCTGATAAATTTTTTCGATTATTTCGGGCTTTACGGGATTTTCATTTTTACCGAGGGGTAAAACGGAGACTACCTCAAGGTCTGTCCCGTATTTTTCGGATAATACTTTTCCTGCTTTGACCAAAGCTTCTGATGATTGCTGTGCCGTAACGCAGACAAGAACATATCTTCGGTTATTCATAAAAGCTTACCTCCTTTTCAATTTTGAGTTTATAACGGATAGCTTAATAAAACTTAAAATCATTATATTATATTTGAAGGTGTCTGTTTTTAGTCCGCAAGGAAAAAATAATCGAATTTTATTGTAAAAAGCTTCTGTGTATGATATACTTAATCTGTATAATAATTTAAGGAGGACTTGATTTGTCAGGAAAAGCAAAGATAAAAGCTCAGCTCGGTAACTTTTATAAATACCGTTATCTGATTAAGGAATTAGTCAGTAAAGATATAAAGCTTCAATACAGAAATTCGGTTCTCGGTGTGTTCTGGACCTTCCTCGAGCCCCTGCTTACGATGATAGTGCTTTCTCTCGTTTTTAACCGACTTTTCGGCAGAGATTCAAGCAAGGTGGTAAACTTCCCCGTGTATCTTCTTTGCGGTAAGCTATTACACGAATTTTTTACTTCTTCGACCAAAAGAGCCATGCGCTCAATAAGGTCAAAGGCTTCTATAATCAAAAAGGTTTATGTGCCGAAATATATTTATCCTCTTTCGGCTGTGCTTTCTAAGTTTGTTACCTTTCTGATTTCTCTTTCTGTGCTGGTTGTGGTTATACTTTATTTCAATATAACCAATGTGAATCCCATAACTCTTTCGGCAAATATAGTCTGGATAATACCACCCATAATAGTGCTGTTCTTTTTTAGCCTCGGTGTCGGCATGATTCTTGCTACACTCAATGTTTATTTCAAGGATATTGAAAACATTTATGATGTTTTCTGTCTGCTTCTTTTTTATACCACGCCTATTGTTTACACAGTCGACCGTCTCGGTGATCCCGGAACATCCTTTGTTGCGAGTCTCATAAGATTCAATCCGATGTTCGGTTTCATCGATATGTTCAGAGGTGCAGTAATTTACGGGGCAGATTTTTATAACTATTTTGATATGAATCTTTTTTATTACTGCTGCGGATTTACCGTGGTGGTTATGATTGTCGGCTTCGTTATGTTCTATAAGAGTCAGGATAAGTTTATTTTACACATTTAAGGTGACGGAAATAATGAGTAAATATGCAATTGAGGTTGACCACGTAAGCATGCTCTTTAATATGAGCGGCGAAAAGGTGGATAATATAAAGGAATATTTTGTCAGGCTTGTCACAAGAAAGCTTAATTTCGAGGAATTCTGGGCACTCAGAGATATCAGCTTCAAGGTCGAAAAGGGCGACAGACTCGGTGTTATGGGCTTTAACGGTGCGGGTAAAAGTACTCTTCTCAAGGTTGTGGCAGGCGTGCTCAAGCCTACCACAGGCACGGTGAAGGTAAGAGGCGTTATTGCGCCTATGCTTGAACTGGGTGCGGGCTTTGATATGAATTATACGGGCAAGGAAAATATCTTTCTTTACGGTGCAACGATGGGCTATTCGAGAAAATTTCTCGAGGAAAAGTATGACGAAATCGTCGAGTTTTCTGAGCTTGGTAAATTCATTAATACTCCCATGAAAAACTATTCCTCGGGTATGAAATCCCGTCTCGGTTTTTCTATTGCGACGGCGGTAAAGCCCGACATACTCATTCTTGATGAGGTGCTGAGTGTCGGTGATGCCAATTTCAAGGAAAAAAGCGAGCAAAGAATAATGGAGCTTATGGATGACGGAGTGACAGTGCTTTTCGTTTCTCACAGCACCGAAAGAGTCAAAAAAATCTGTAACAAGGCGATTATTCTCACTAAGGGACAGCTTATTGCCTCGGGTGACGCGGAAAGCATATGCAATATTTATACAGAGATGGTTAATAGCAGATAAAAAAATCCCGTTGTGTGATGCAACGGGATTTATAATTATTTTAACTGTCTTATATCCTTGCCGCAGAAGCGCAGGGGATAGCAGCTTCCCATAATTCTTGATGCAATTCTTTGAGTATATCTTTCTTCTAGCTCGGAAAGCTCAAGATTTGTGCTGATAATTGTCGGTAAGCCTCGCAGCATACGGGTATTGATTATATTGTGAAGCTCACTGATTGTGAACTGTGTGGAAAATTCCACACCGAGGTCATCGATTATAAGAAGGTCGCAGTCAAGCACATCATCCTTTATACTTTCCTCCGGTGAGCTTCTTCCGAAATGCTCCTTTTCAAGCTTATACATAATTGTCTGGATGCTGTCGTAGTAAACATCATAACCTTTTTCGAGAACACGGTTTGCAATGGCGAGGGAAAGATGAGTTTTGCCAAGGCCTGTTTTACCTATCATTATGATACCCTTTGATTTAAGGGAAAAGTCTTCGGCGTATGCCTTGCAGAAATTAAGGGTTTTCAGCATATGCTCTCTTTGATTTACACCTAAAACCGAGTCCTTCACATCGGGGTAATACTGAGTGAGAAAATTGTCGAAGGTGCATTTTTTGATGGGGGAGTTGGCGTCGAGGTCTTCTCTTGCCACATCACGGATGAGCTTTTTGTAGCAGGGACAGTAATAACCGTCGTGTGAGCCCGTGTCCTTGCAGACGATACAGTGGTATTTTACATCAAGGTAATCCTCGGGAAAGCCGGCCTTTTTCAGCAAAGTCTTTCTTTTATCCTGGGCTGCAAGATTTTTCATAGCCAAGGAGCGAACATATTCAGCCACATCTCCGCCCATACCGACAGCCTTTACCACATCGGCGCCGCACTGTGCCATTTCTCTTTCGATTTCTGAAAGCTCAGGACATTTCATTATAACCTCCGAATGACACATTTCAGCCTGCGCTTCGGCGGTTCTTTTTCTTTCGTCAAGTATTTCCTTTGCTCTCTGGTATACACTTCTTTTGTAAGCCATAATTATGCCCCGCTTTCACCGTTGTTTTTTACATACTGAAGATCAAGGGATTTTTTCATATATTCATCAATGTCGTAGGAGGGATCGCCTTCGCTGTGCGCCTCTTCTTTTTTGCCCTTTGGTGAGCGCTTTTTCTTTTCGCTTTCCCATTTAACTCTTTCATTCTGTATGTCGTCAAGAGTTTTAACGCCCTTATCGTGCCAGGAACGGATAATCTTATCCATATAGGGAAAGCTCATTTTTCCGGTGTTGTCAATGCACTCCTCATAAGCGCAGTAGATTATATCCACACTGTAGCCGTATTCCTTCACCCAGGCAACGAGATATTTTCTTTGCTTTTCGGTGGGATTACGGTTGGTAATTTCTGTCAGATGACGGAGCTTTGCCCAGGTTTCGTCAACGATATTGTGCTCCTCTATATACTGCATAGCACCCTCAAGTGTGTCGATTTCCATTTCACTCCATCGCTTTCCTACACGGGCGATATGAGTGAAGCTGGATTTTTTGAGGGACAGAGAATATTCGATTGCCATAAGGATGACCTCCACGGGAAGACCGTAGCCGTCATAAAGCATAAGAAGAACAGACTGACCGTCATAGCCTATAGTTCTGCCTAAAACTGTCTGTGCTTCGCGAAAGAGAAGGGCGATTTCTTCGCTTTCGCTGATTCTTGCAGAAATCTGCTCATAAGAGGGGCGGGATATAGGAATATCCGCAACCTTTTTTTCTTCCTTTACGGGTTCAGCTTTTTGGGGAGATACAGGCTCTTTTGCTTTGATTTCTTCAGCTTTTTGTCCGTCTTTGACGAGAAGACCTCTCTCGGCCCAGAAAATCATAGCATCTTTGACGTCCTCTTCTTCAAGGAAAAGAGCAGCAGATATGTGTGTAATTTCTGTCTGACCGTCGTTGCTGTGACGGAGTATATATAAAAGAACCTTAAGCTGTACCACACTTGCAAGCCTGATATTTTCATCAACCAATGTGTTCGGCACCGGGAAAATTCCCGTGAATGCCATAGGGTTAATTTTGTATTCCATTAATTTAAACACCTTTCAGGGATAAAAGAGGGCAATCGGTAAGCTGCCGTTGCCCTTGATTATATTAATACTTGCCTAAATATTTGTCGATTTCCCACTGGGAAACACGGGTGCTGTATTCGCGCCATTCCTCTTCCTTGGCTTCCTTGTATTTCTGCCATACATGTGCACCGACTGCTTTCTTGGCAAATTCACTCTTACGGAATTCTCTTACAGCATCGTAAAGAGTTTTCGGGAGAGAGTGAATGCCGGCTTCTCTTCTTTCGTCAGCGGTGAGCTTGAAAATATTTGAATCCTCCGGTGCGGGAGGCATCATTTTCTTTTCCACACCGTCAAGACCTGCCTGAAGAATGGCAGCCATAACGAGATAGGGGTTTGCGGCGGGGTCGGGATTACGAAGCTCGATTCGTGTGCCTGTGCCTCTTGCTGTAGGGATACGGATGAGGGGACTTCTGTTTTTTGCGCTCCAGGCGATATAAACGGGAGCTTCATAGCCGGGAACGAGCCTCTTATAGGAATTAACGATGGGGTTTGTGAGAACGGTGATAGCCTTGATATGGTGCATAACGCCGGCAATAAAGTTGTAAGCAACCTCACTGAGGCCTCTTTCGTCATCTTCGTCGCAGAAAACATTCTGTTCGCCCTTGAAAAGAGAGAGGTTTATATGCATGCCCGAGCCACAGATTCCGTAAATGGGCTTAGGCATAAAGGTAGCATAAAGACCATGCTGGTTAGCGAGATTTTTTACGACATATTTGAAGGTCATAACATTGTCGGCAGTCTTTAAAATTTCGTCGTATTTGAAGTCGATTTCGTGCTGTGCGGGAGCATTTTCGTGATGGGAGGCTTCAATTTCAAAGCCCATCTTTTCAAGGCAGAGACAGATATCTCTGCGGCAGCCCTCGCCGCGGTCAACGGGACCTAAATCAAAATATCCGCCCTTGTCGTAGCTTCTGGTTGTCGGCTTGTCCTGTTCGTCCTTATGGAAAAGGAAAAATTCACATTCGGGTCCCACGTTGCAGGTATAGCCCATATCTGCTGCCCTTTTGATAGCTCTGCGAAGAACATATCGGGGGTCACCCTCAAAGGGGGTATCGTCGGAATTATAAACGTCGCAGATAAGACGTGCGGTTTTACCTGTGCTTTCATCCCAGGGTAAAATTACGAAGGAGTTGAGGTCAGGGTAAAGACGCATATCGCTTTCTTCTATTCTTACAAAGCCGTCAATTGATGAGCCGTCAAACATACAACGGTTGCTGAGAGCCTTTTCGAGCTGGCTTGTGGTTACGGAAACACTTTTGAGAGTGCCGAGAATATCGGTGAACTGAAGGTTGATAAAGTTTACCTTTTCTTCTTTTGTAATGCGGATTATGTCTTCTTTTGTATAAATACTCATTGCTTGATCCGTTCCTTTCCCAAGGGATAAAATATGGTTATTAATTAATATAACATTTATAAGATTGTTTGTCAATGAAAAACTGTTCCGGAAATATTTTCATAAATAAAAAAAGTTGCCGCAATCAATGCGGCAACTGATGTGTTCGTTTTTTCTTATTCGAAGATTCCTTCAAATACCTTTGCGAAGTATTCAAAAATCTTGTTGATTCTTTCAAAGATTGTCTGTACGAAAGCCCAGAAGGTCTGGTTTTCGGAAATATCTTCCTCTGCGAAAACAGCAACGTATGTAACTACTCTGTTTTCAACGGGGGTGCCGTCTTCGTTGAATTCTTCGGGAACTGCGGGGATGCCGGCTGTAACTCTGCGCTCACCTGTTTCAAGATTTTCCCAGCACTCAAAGGTGTATCTGATTTTGCCTTCGGGATCAGTCTTTACGGGAACACCAAGAGCCTCTTCGCCTTCCTGTAAACGGTCAACGAATGATTTGCCCGGCATAACCTTAAGCTCTTTATGAACAGCTTCGCCATTCATAAATTTAACGGTTACTATGCCCGGAGCATAATCTGCAGCTGCTGCAACCATACCGAACATAGAAAGGATTACAAGCATAGAAAGAACGATTGATAATGCTTTTTTCATAGGATCTCCTCCATTTTCTGATTAATTATACGGTGCTTTCCAGACACCTATGTATTTTGATTATAGACCAAAAAATTAAGTTTGTCAATATTAATGGAGCATCTTTAATCTTTTAATTGAATTACTGTTGATTTTTTATCGCGAGGATGATATCATCAATAAAAAACATAAGGCGGTAACAGATTATGAATAACTTTTGGTACGATAACAAAACCGTTATTCTTACGGGTGCATCAAGCGGCATCGGTAAGGATATAGCGGAAAGACTTATAAAAGAGCATGGCTGCAGGGTGATAGGAATAGCCCGCAACGAGGAAAGACTTCTCAATTTTAAAAATTCTCTCGGAAATAAAGGTGACCGATTCATCTATTATACCTTTGATGTTTCTGTCAGGGAAAATTGGGAAAGCTTTGCCGAAACCGTAAAGGAAGAAAAGCTCAGACCTGACATTCTTATAAACAATGCGGGTATACTTCCGAAGTTTGACCGTTTTCTCAATTACAGCGTGGAAGAGCTTGACAAGGCTATGCATATTAATTTTTATTCATGCCTTTATTCTATGCACTGCCTTATGCCCGTTATTCTTGAATCAGACAGTGGGGCAATTATCAACATCGCTTCCTCGGCTGCTCTTTGCTCTTTGGCGGGAACCTCCGTTTATTCAGCAAGCAAGGCTGCTTTAAAAAGCATGACCGATGCTGTAAGAGAGGAATACAGAGGAAAATGCTATATAGGTCTTGTCTGCCCCGGCTTTACAAAGACAAATATTTTCTGTAACCAGGGTGCTGCTGTGGAAAGCAAGGCGCAAAAGGCTATGGATTTTATCAGCACCGACTGCGACAGAATGTGTAATCTTATTCTCAAAGGTATGAAAAACAAAAGAGAGGATATGGTTTTCGGCGTGGATGCTCACCTTATGAGTGTCGGCAACAAGCTACTGGGCACAGCCTGCTCACACGCAAGCAGCGCAGTAATGAAGCTGTCGGGAATCGAGCTTTTTGCAAAGGTATTCAAATAACAGATAAAAAAGAGCAACCATCGAGGTTGCTCTTTCAGTTTGTCTTTAAATTAATAGGTGAATGTCCATGCTTCGTCGAGTGCGCCCTGGAAGGTTGCGTTGGGCTCGAAGAAGGAAACCTTAGCCTTACCGAAGCCTGACATGGGAAGCTTGTTGACGAGCTTTGTTACCTTACCGTCAGCATTAACTACAATTTCAACAGTTGAGCCGGGATACTTCATATCTGCTTCTGAAATTGTGATACCGGGAAGGTCGAGAGAAGCAAGGTCAAGATAACCGATTGCTGTTGAGTTATACTGAGGAACGGGTGAAGAAACGGAAGTGCTTTCCTCAACAAGAACTACGGTATATACTGTATCCGTGCCGGAAGCCTTTGCTGTAGCTGTGAGAACAGCGGCATCGGTAAGAGAGAAATCCTTGTTTGTGGGAGGAATGATAGCAAACATTGTTTCTCCTGCTGTGGTAGCACCGTTTGCGATTGAATAATCGAGCTCTTCAGCACCTGCAAGACCCTGTACAACGTTATTGATAATGCTTACGGCGGCAGGAACAGAACAGTCGGTAACCTCGATGGTGATGTTCTCGGTTTTATGAGCCTGAACGTTCTGTTCAGCTTTGAGAGCCTTCATAGCTGCGTTCATCTTTTCGATGATCTGTGCCTTGGAAAGAGAGGAGGGATCGTTTGATTGCTGCTGAGAAGAGGGTTGCTGAGTGGGAGCAGTTGAATTCTGGTTAGGATCAATCACGGGAGGAAGAGTTGTGGGCTGTGTGGTTGACGGATCGGTGGGGATTACTGTGGGCTGTGTGGTCTGTGATGTCGGCTGAGTTGTAGGATTTACTGTGTTCACAACCTCGTTGTTTGACTGAACGTGAGCCTTTCTTTCCTTGTAAATGCCGAGTTCAAAGCCCATCACAAAGAACCATATGCTGAGTACAACCGCAATAGCAATTTTAATTTCTTTTTTCATAATTATAATTCTCCTTTGTTGAGACTATATACTTTTCCATAATAATAAGCATACCTATAATTTACTCGTTTTAGGTGTTTTTGTCAAGGTGATAAAGTAAATATTTCGTTAATAATAAATTTTTTCTTTTTTTACTGAAACCTCTTGATTAAAGCTTTTACTTTTAGTATAATCTTAAAAGCAAGTCAATATGCTGGAATAGCTCAGTTGGTAGAGCAGCGCATTCGTAATGCGCAGGTCGCGTGTTCGAGTCACGTTTCCAGCTCCAGAAAAATCCCCTCGGAAAGCATCCGGGGGGATTGGTTTTATCCTTGTAACCATTCAAGCTCTTTAGCGGGAACTATGATATAATTATCGGCTCCCTCACCGACACGGAGATAAATATTTCTGATCCCCGACTGAATTATGACTCTTGCACATAAGGGGCAGGGTTTGGCTTTGTGTATGGAATTATCGGAGGGGTTAATACCTGTTAAGTATAAGTCTGCTCCGATTGTCTGCTGTCTGGAACAGTTAAGAAGAGCATTCATTTCAGCATGAACGGCACGACAAATTCCGTATCCTTCGCCCTGATGCATGTTTTGCTCAATTCTTTTGCATTTTCCTATTTCACAGCAGTTTTCAAAGCCTCTCGGAGAGCCGTTGTATCCGGTGGAAATGACAACATCATCCTTTACGATAACTGCTCCGTATTTTCTTTTAAGGCAGGTGCTTCTGTATGCAAATACCTCGGCACAGTTCAGATATGTATCTATTTTTGAAACAAGCTTTTGATTTTCGGGGTATACCATAATCTTTCTCCTTGCGCAATTAAATCTGGTGGACCCGAAGGGGGTTGAACCCTCGGCCTTTCGGTTGCGAACCGAACGCTCTCCCGACTGAGCTACGGGCCCAAATAAAATAAAAACAAGTGACAAATAAAAATAAGTGACAACTTTTTTGAAGTTATCACTTATTTTTGGCGCGCTGTAAGGGACTCGAACCCCTGACCTACTGGTTCGTAGCCAGTCACTCTATCCAGCTGAGCTAACAGCGCATTTTCAATTGCCCAAGTATATTATCACAAATGAGTGCCGTTGTCAATGATTTTATGAAAAATTTTTATTTATTTCCATGTCATTATAATTGATATTTAGTTCACTTTATGTTATTATCTTTTTATAGACGAAAAAGGAGAGGCGAAAAATGAATATATGGCACGATATCAATTCCGAAAGAATAAATGTTGACACCTTTGATGCAGTTGTTGAAATCAGCAAGAGCAGCAAAATGAAATATGAACTCGATAAGGAAACGGGTATGCTCCGCCTTGACAGAGTTCTCCATACCTCTACCCACTATCCTGCAAACTACGGTTTTATCCCTCGCACCTACGCTCCGGACAATGACCCTCTTGACGTGCTTATTCTCTGCTCGGAAAGAATTGAGCCTATGTCACTTGTCGAATGCTATCCTATCGGTGTAATTACTATGCTTGACAACGGCGCTGCCGACGATAAGATTATTGCAATCCACAGCGGAGATCCCACTTATAACGGATATACGGATATAAGCCAGTTGCCTAAGCATATATTTGATGAAATGATACACTTTTTCACCGTTTATAAAATGCTTGAAAACAAGACAACAGCCATCGATGAGGCAAAGGGTGCCGATGTGGCGAGAGAAATTGTCAAGGATTCCATCGACAGATATAAGTCAATTTTTGTCGGAGACTGATAAGATGAAATTTATAATGCCGTCTTATTGCTCATCTTTCCGCTGCTCGGCGGATAAGTGCAGTGATAATTGCTGCATCGGATGGGAAATAGATATTGACGAGGCAACGGCTGAATTTTATCGGGAGGTTCCCGGTGAATTCGGCACGAGACTTAAAGAAAACATTGCCTGCGGTGAGTGCAGCTCCTTCATACTCAAGGGTGAGCGCTGTCCTTTCCTTAACGAAAAAAATCTTTGCGACATTATAATTAATCTTGGTGAGGAGTATCTTTGTCAGATATGCTCTGACCATCCGAGATATTATGAATGGTACGGTGAAATCAAGGAGGGCGGAATAGGCCTTTGCTGTGAAGAGGCGGCGAAGCTTATTCTTACCGCGGAAAAGCCTTCGGAATTTATTGAAAGTGAAATTCCTTATGAAGAAGGTCAGGAATTCGATGAAGATCTTTTTTCTTTGCTTTATGAGGCGAGAAAGGTGATTTTCTCTGTTCTTGCTTCTGAAAGCATCAGTATAAAAGAAAAGGTGGCGATGATTCTTTCCTTCGCTGAGGCTTTGCAGATAAATATTGATAACTATAACGATGTTCTTCCGGAAGAATATGCTGTAGTAAAGGAAGAAAAGGGAGATATGCTGTCTGTTTTGAAAAGTCTTGATGCGCTGGAGCCGATTGACGAAGGCTGGACAGAATATCTCAAAGGCATTATAGGTACTTATGAGGCTGTTTGTACAGACGGAAATATATCGCTGTATCAGAAAAATCTCCTTTTCTATTATATATACAGATATTTTCTCAAAGGCACCTTTGATGGAGAGATTCTCTCAAAGGTCAAGCTTGCCTGCGTAATTACGGCTATTATTTCTTATCTTATCGCCAAGGGAGACGGAAGTCTTGGCGGCGCAGTGAATATATGTAAGCTTTTTTCAAAGCAGATTGAATACAGTCAGGAAAACATTGACCTGCTGTGTGAGCTCTTTTATGAAAAGGACTTCTTTGAAAGTAAAAAAATAACGGGTCTTTTCTGACCGGAAGGGAATAAAAAATGGCAGAAACAATTTATAAGGAAATAAGAAAAAAGCACGATCTTACCAGAGAGGCAGTCTGCAGCAAGGCATATGAAATGGATATGCCCATTCAGCCTGAAAGACTTGAAAGAATCGAAAACGGCAGATACCCCATCAATCCCGAGGAGGTGCTTATTCTTTCAAAGGTATACGGTGAGCCTACTCTTTGCAATCGATATTGCTCAAAGGAGTGCCCTATCGGTGAAAAATATGTCCCTGAGGTTAAGGTTAAGGATCTGGCTCAGATTGTTCTCGAGATGCTCGCTTCACTTAACACTATGAAAAGCCGTCAGGAAAGACTTATTGAAATTACGGCCGACGGAAAAATCGATGATGATGAAATAAAGGATTTTGTTTATATTCAGCAGGAGCTTGAGCATATTTCCATTACTGTTGAGTCTCTTCAGCTTTGGGTTGAGCAAATGCTGGTTGATGAAAAGATAAACTTGGCAAAATACAGAGAAATAATGGGAAAGAACAATCCGTAACAGCTGAAAATATCGCTTCTCTTGAAAAAAGGAGAGGCTTTTTTTCACAAAGTGCAAAAAACATACCCTGATTTTTGCACTTTGTGTTATTCACTTTTTGATTTTTTTGGTATATCATATAGTCACAGTATAAAAAACCTGTCCTGCGAAATATAATTCTATTGACAAAGGTCAGGTAATAATTTAAAATAGAAATATAGTTAAGTATGTTGAGAAAAGGAGATGAAGAATATGAAGGAAGACGTATTGCTCTGGCTGGGTGCTACAGTGGTTCTTTTTATCGCTGAGGCAATTACGGTCAATCTGGTAACCGTGTGGTTTGCTCTCGGTGCTCTGGCTGCCTTTATTGCGGCGATTGCCGGTGCAGGCTGGGCTGTACAGATTGTTCTGTTCCTGGCAGTTACGATCGTAACCCTTATTTTCACCCGTCCCATTGCCAAAAAGCATATCAACGGTAAGCATGAGGCAACGAACGCCGATATGGTAATCGGAAAAACGGCTGTTGTTACCGAGGATATCGACAATATTGCTGCAAAGGGTGCCGTTTCCTGTATGGGAAAGGTATGGACGGCAAGAAGTGAAAACGGTGAAAAAATTAATCAGGGCGAAGAAGTAACGGTAAAAAAGATACAGGGCGTTAAACTCATAGTCTCGCCGGAATCGGCTGACGAATAAATCAAAAAAATCAAAACACAAAAGGAGAACACATTATGGAATTTGCAATACCCGTTTTAATCATTTTAGTTTTAGCAATCGCAGTACTCATCAAAAACATCAGAGTTGTACCTCAGGCAAGAGCTATGGTTGTTGAACGCCTCGGTGCATACAAGGGAACCTGGCAGGTAGGTCTTCATTTCAAGGTCCCCTTCATTGAAAGAGTGGCAAAGACAGTTTCTCTCAAGGAACAGGTTGTTGACTTCCCTCCTCAGCCTGTTATTACAAAGGATAACGTTACAATGCAGATTGACACAGTTATCTACTTCGAGATTACAGACCCGAAGCTTTATACCTACGGTGTTGAGCATCCTCTTACAGCTATTGAAAATCTTACAGCAACAACTCTCCGTAACATCATCGGTGATCTTGAACTTGACCAGACTCTTACCTCCCGTGATGTTATCAACACAAAGATGAGAAGTATCCTTGACGAAGCAACTGATCCTTGGGGTATCAGAATCAACCGTGTTGAGCTTAAAAACATTATGCCTCCCAGAGAGATTCAGGACGCTATGGAAAAGCAGATGAAGGCTGAACGTGAACGTCGTGAAGCAATCCTCAAGGCAGAGGGTGAAAAGAAGTCTGCTATTCTCCTTGCAGAAGGTGAAAAGGAATCCGCTATCCTTCGTGCTGATGCTGAAAAGCAGGTTCGTATCCTTGAGGCTGAAGGTCAGGCTGAGGCTATCCTTAAGGTTCAGCAGGCTACCGCAGAGGGTATCAAGCTTATCAATGAAGCAGGAGCTTCAGATCAGGTTATCAAGATCAAGGCTCTCGAAGCATTCCAGGCAGCTGCTGACGGCAAGGCAACAAAGATTATTATCCCCTCTGAAATTCAGTCTCTTGCAGGTCTTGCTACGGGACTTACAGAAGCAATCAAGGGCGAATAATTTTTAGGTATAATTAAATGGGGGACTGTATATTGAGGACAGTCCCTCGATTCTTTATTCGGGAAAAAGGAGGAAGATAACAAAATGAAAAGATTTAACAGTATAATGTGGGGCGCAGTTTTCGTCGTCGCAGGCGTTCTCTTTGCGCTCAATGCTTTGGAAATCACGAACATTGACATTTTCTTTGACGGATGGTGGACTCTTTTAATTATAATTCCGTCTTTCATCGGACTTTTCACAAGCAGAGAAAAAACAGGCAACGCCATTACATTGTCTATCGGTGTGATTTTGCTTTTATGTGTGCGTGATGTTATCAGCTTCGATAGGATCTGGAAGCTTGTGGTGCCTGCGATAATCGTCTTTGTCGGAATCAAGCTTATTTATACGGGTATTGTCGGCAACAAAAGCACAGAGGTTTTAAAAAGCATAAAGGAAAACGGCGGACAGATAAAAAATGTTGCTGCAGTCTTTTCCGGTGCTAATGTCAATTATGGCGGTGAGGTGTTCACAGGTGCAGAGCTCAATGCTGTTTTCGGCGGTGTCAAGTGCGATCTCCGTAATGCTGTGATTGAGCAGGACTGTGTTATTAACAGCAGTGCAATCTTCGGAGGTATTGATGTTTATGTTCCGGAAAATGTTAATGTAAAAATTTATTCCAATTCGGTTTTCGGCGGTGTTTCCGATAAAAGACGTTGCCGCTACAAGGGCGACGGACCGACAGTTTACATCAATGCAGTTTGTATGTTCGGAGGGGTTGATCTCAGATGACCGTATTTCAAAGAGTAGTAAAATACTGTGCGATGGCCTTTGCTGTATATCTTATTGTGATGATATTCGGCGGTATAATCGCAGGAGTCGGAGGCCTCAGCTTTCTGTCCGGACGGTCTGAAGAGGGAAGCGGCGAACCGAAAGTCTATTCCGTAAGACAGGATATAGGTGAAATCAAGATAGATATCGGGGCAGTTGACTGTGAAATAGTAACGGCTGATATTTTTTCTGTTGAAAGCAACTCATCAAATATTAAAGTAAGTGATGCTGACGGCAGACTGGTTATTACCGATTCAACGAAAAATCCGAAGACACCCGTAAAATTGAAGCTGACCGTTCCTGCTGATGTTCATATAAAAAATATAGATATTACGGCGGGCGCAGGTGATATCTACGCCGAAAAGCTTATCTGCTCCTCTCTTAATCTTGAATGCGGTGCAGGCGATGTTGAAATCGGCGAAGCTGTAGCTACAATAAAAGCAGATATTGAAGGCGGTGTAGGAGAAATCACCATCGGCTCGGGAAGCCTGAATGACCTTGATATTGAAATGGGTGTGGGTAGTCTGACTCTTACTAGCCGTCTCAGAGGCGATTGTGACCTTGAGCTCGGTGTCGGCGATGCAGATATCACTCTTATCGGCGCCTCGGAGGATTACTGTATAAATGATGACTTCGGTCGCAATGAGGGCAGAACAACGGTCAACATCGATAAAGGTATCGGTGTCGTGAAGGTAGATTACGTCGAGGCAGGATAATATATATTATAGTATAAGAAAAACAGACTTTTGTTTTGGGCAAGAGTCTGTTTTTTTTATTCGCTTAAAAATGTAGGGTTATCTGTTCTTCCGAGAAGATAGTCTATCGAAACATCAAAATAGTCGGCAAGGGCGATGAGTGTTTTGTAGTCGGCTTCATGTTCCTGCGTTTCATAACGGCTTATGCAGTTCTGATTCATATTTAAGTCCATAGCCAGCTTCAGCTGTGTTATACCTTTTTCCTTTCGCAGTTCTCTTAATCGCATAATGTTAACCTCGTTAAACAGTATTTTTCCTATTGACAAAATTATACCGTTTCGGTATAATGAAAATATCCTGTTTCGGGATAATTATCGATTAGGAGGAGTGTTTATGTTGTTCAAAAAGCTTATTAAACGGTGGCTGTGTGTAATGATGGTTTCTTTAACTGTAATACTGTGTGCACACATATTAACTTTTGAAGGTGTAGGATTAATTAATCCTTTTACGGTGAAAACACAAGCGGCATCTATTGTGAAATCGTGGAACTACAATGATGTCAGCAAGCTTTCTCCGTCTGACGCACAGATTAAAGCAACAGTTAATCTTTCAAAAAGTATAAAAATTTCTAAGGCAGGTTTTTACATTGGCACATCAAAAGATAATTTAAAGAAGAACGGAAAGCCTGACACGGTTAATAAATCATATAAATCATTGCCTATGTGGTATCTTATGAGCAAATACGGGGAAAAGCTAAAAGCAAATACTACATATTATTATAAGTTTTATGTGATTATCAGTGGTAAAGAGTATCAGAGTGCGGTAAAGAGCTTTAAAACAAAAGCCACATCATCTGCACTTAATGTTACTTGGAGCTATGGGGATGTTTCAAAGCTGTCTGCTAATGATGCACAGATAAATGCTACGGTTAAATTATCTAAAAGCACAAAAATTAATCAGGCTGGTTTTTATATTGGTACATCAAAGGATAATCTGAAAAAGAATTCAAAGCCCGATACGGTCAATAAAGCATACACATCATTGCCTATGTGGTATCTTATGAGTAAATATCAAGGCAAGCTTAATGAAAATACTACATACTATTACAAGTTTTATATAACAGTAAATGGAAAAGAATACTGCAGTGATGTAAAAAACTTTAAAACAAAGGCTTCTTCTGCAAGTGTACTGTCGTGGTATACGGATGTTAAAAGTGTTGCCGAGAAAAAAGCTGTGATAGAGGCTAATGCAAGTACTTCGAAAACCGTAACAGTTACCGAGGGGGGTTTTTATATCGGTACTGATTCGGAAAACTTAAAAAAGTATAATCAAAAGTTTTCAAAAGCTTATTCCGATACCAATATACCATTCTCATTTGATACAAGTAAATATTTAACTTTAACACCTGGCACAAAATATTTTTACAAGGTTTATTTTGTGGCTGACGGAAAAACATATTTTAGTTCTTTGAAAAGTTTTACAACAAAACCTGAAACAAATGTTGTAAAATCATGGGATATTAAAAGTGTTGATAAACTCTCGCAAACGGATGCTCAGATAAAATCTCGAGTAAATTTCACTAAAAAAGTAAAGTGTACCCAGGCTGGTTTTTATTTTGGCACATCAAAAGACAATTTGAAAAAGAATGCTAAGTATGATAGCATAAACTATACAAACACATATTTGGATATGTGGTTCCTTATGAGCAAATATGGGCAGAAGCTCAAAGCTAATACAACATATTATTATAAATTTTATGTTGTTGCTGATGGAAAGACATATTATAGTGATGTGAAATCTTTTAAGACAAAAACTACAACAACCCAACCCTCTAGTCACGAGGCTACTGAGTTGTTTTTCCCGTTATCCAAAAAATATAAATGGAAAGCATCAACTTATAAAGGACATGGCAAAGCCGCACCAAAAGGTGCAGCATATAGTTGCATAGATATTACTTGCGTAAATTCTTCAAGCAAAGGAAAGGCAGTTTATGCCGTTGAAGAGGGCAAAGTAATAAACAGATATGATAAAGATGGTAGAATTGTTATTAAACACACAAAGAAATTGACAACAACGAACGGAGTTACTTTTTCATCGTATTACTCTGTTTATGCCCATATGAGTGGTATTAAAGTGAAAAATGGAGATAAAGTTAAACGTGGCCAACAGATCGGCAAGGTTTCAGATAAAGGACTCGGTAATGGTGCTTATCATTTGCATTTTCAGTTATCAAGTGCAGAAAAAGATGCAAAATGGACTAGCAATACATCACCAAAACTTGCAATTTCACCTTATTATGTAAAAGGTTTTGTTGCTGATTACGGCAAGCAATCTTCCCATCTTAAATTTGACACGGGAACATATTGTAATTCACGCCTTTGGAATCACAAGCCTTCAAAATAAATATTAACTTTATACTCGCTTGACATAAGGTATCACCGCTTTTTATGTAAAAGCAAGTATTATGACAAAAAGACTACAGACTTTCTATGGAGAGTCTGTTTTTTTGATATACCCCATATAGGGAAAGGGGAAGAAAAAAAGGAGGAGACACAAGATATAGTGCCAATAATCGGAGGGAACCCAAAAACACCCGGCAAGGAGTACAAAAAGAGGCAG
>JAZUMO010000004.1:0-30615 GCA_045603665.1 Acutalibacteraceae bacterium | reverse complement strand
GAGTTAATTCAGATAAGTTTTTAAGGAGTAAATTTTTATAAAACAGCAATTTGTTTATAAGATAGTCGATATTCTTTGTTATCGGTCCCCTATACTATATAAAATATTGATTTTGTATAGTTGACTGTAAAATCTGACTACCCTACCATATTAACATTAGAAGAATTACAACATTGTATTTTGTTAAAAAATATGATACAATTATAAAAATTATAAAACAAGGAAAGATATAAATGCAGATACGAATTCAGGATGGAGTTGTAGATTTATCCGGACAACCCATTTTAAAAAAAGTAAATATTGAAATTAACACAGAAAGTAAAATCGGCATCGTCGGAAGAAACGGCTGCGGTAAGACAACCCTGCTTCGTCTTATTAGCGGTGAGCTTTCAATTTCAAAGGATGTCCCTGATGTTGAATCTTTTCATATCGTTACAGGCAAGCCTGTAATCGGCTCAATGTCTCAGATGACATTTAAGGATAACCGTGTAACGATGCTTGATGAAATCAGAAGTGCTTACAGTGCGATTATTGAGCTTAATGATAGAATCAAAGAACTGAACAATATAATGGAAGATAATCCGTCTGAAGAAATTATCAACGAATATACATCGAAGCTTGATTATTTTACCAATCTTGGCGGTTTCTATTTTGAAAAAGAATACGAAGCAGCAATAAAAAAATTCGGTTTTACTGAAGAAGAAAAAAATAAACCTTTATCTGACTTTTCCGGTGGTCAGAGAACTAAAATAGCTTTTCTCAGGCTTTTACTTTCAAAGCCTGATCTGCTTCTTCTCGACGAACCAACCAATCATCTTGATGTCGAAGCGGTTGCATGGCTGGAAGAATATATAGCAAATTATAAGAAAGCTGTTGTGATTGTTTCCCATGACCGTATGTTCCTTGATAAGACAGTAAACACTATTTATGAAATTGAACACGGCAAGACCTACCGCTATCCAGGGAATTACACTGCTTTTGCAGAGCAGAAAAAACAAATTCGTGCTCAACAGGCAAAGATGTATGAGGAACAGCAAAAGGAAATTGCAAAGCTTAATGAAACAATAGAAAAATTCCGTTATAAGGCTAATAAAGCTGCAATGGCGCAATCTAAAATAAAATATCTTGAAAGAATGGAAAAATTGGAAGCACCTGAAATATATGACAGTAAAACTTTTATCGCTGAATTCAAACCCGACAGAAGAAGTGTAAAGGATGTGCTTACCGTAAGGGATTTAAAAATAGGTTATGATAAAGTTCTTTCTATGGCAAGCTTTGATATTAAAAGAGGACAGCATGTCGGTATAATCGGAGGTAACGGACTTGGCAAGTCAACTCTTCTTAAAACCTTGGTGGGGGCTATCCCCTCTCTTGGCGGAACGGCAATAATTGGCGGAGAGGTAAAAATCGGTTACTTTGATCAGCAAATGGCACAATATACAAGCAAATCAACTGTGCTTGACGATTTTATGAGTGATTTCCCTTATCTTACTTCTTTTGAGGCCAGAAGCGCTCTCGGTGCATTTCTCTTTACGGGAAATGATGTTTTTAAAACGATTGAAATGCTTTCAGGCGGTGAAAGAGTAAGATTGGCACTTTGTAAAATTTTTAAAAGAAAGCCTAACTTCCTTATTCTTGACGAGCCTACTAATCATATGGATATTCTCGGCAAGGAAACACTTGAAAATATGCTTGCAGATTATGAGGGGACGCTTTTGTTTGTTTCTCACGATAGATATTTTGTAAAGAAAGTTGCTGATCATATTTTATCTTTCGAGGAAGAAAGAACAAAATGGTATGAATATGGCTATGAAGAATATGAGAATGCAAAAAACAGTAAGCTCTCCTCCCCTTCTGAATCAAATTTCGTGCCTGTTATGAAATCGAAAAAAAATTACACAACTCCTGCAAAAGAAAAAGCAAAACGGGAACGTGCTCTAAAAAAAGCTGAAGAGTCAATCGCTTTACTTGAAAATAAACTTGATGAGCTTAGAAACGAAATAGCAAAACCTGATAATCAAAGTGATTATGTCAGGTTGACAGAGCTTCAACAAAAGATCGAAGAAACAGAGTATCTTCTCATTGAAAAAATGGAGGAATGGGAAAAACTGGCTTCTGAATAAAAGAACAGCAGTAACCGTTTTGGCTACTGCTGTATAAATTTTATAAACCTAAAAGACCTAATAAACCGTATGAAAATATCGATATAATTACACCTGCAATAAACACACCGACAGCAATTGCAGGCAACGAATGCTTTATTCTTATATCAAGTAAATCGGCAATCAGAGCACCTGTCCAAGCACCAGTGCCCGGTAAAGGTATTCCTACAAAAAGAATAAGACCGATTAATCGATATTTTTTAACATTGTCAGCTTTTCTTAAAGACCGTGCTTCAAGCTTGTTTATCAGTTCTTCTATTTTAGGAATTCTTTTTAAAAGGTTGAATATCCTTCTTATAAAAAGAAGAATGAAGGGAATCGGAAGCATATTGCCGACAAAGCAGATAGCAAATGCCTTAAAAAATTCTACACCCATAAGTTTTGCTGCTATAAGTCCGCCTCTTAATTCGAGAATCGGCAACAAAGAAACTACAAATGTAATTATCTCGGGTGAAAGCTTGTCACTGAGTGCATTCACAAAAAATTCAGCAAGTGATTCCGACATTTTTAAGCTCCTTATAAATTGTTATCTTTAATAAATTGCATAGCCTCAGTAAGAATAGTTTTATCATTTTCATAGTTAAGAACCTTGAAGGAATCTTCAAAGCTATACCATCCGCATTCTTCTATTTCTTCTTCCTGAAGCTTATAGTCAATCTGACTTGTTATGGCAAGAAAAATTGAAACAGATTTTTCTATTTTGCCTTGAATACTGTATTCGGAATTTTTGACGAAACCGGGGATGATTTCAATATTAAGACCGGTTTCCTCGAGAACCTCTCTGATTGCGGTTTCTTCCTTTGTTTCACCGGGTTCGATATGACCTTTAGGAAATCCCCAGTGTGCACTCCGTCTGTTTCTGATGAGCAAAAACATCTTTTCTTTGTTTTCCTCTCTGAAAATCACGGCACCACATGAGCTTTCATATAAACATTCGATGTTGTATCCGCTGTATCCTTCAGCAAAACTGATAGCCTCTTTGATGTCATTAACGATATAACGAGTGCTTTTTGGTGCAACAACCCAAGCGATACCTTTACCGCCGTGACGTCTGACAACAGCTATAACACGACCGTCAAAATTTCTTACGGGGTGGTTTATACCCATAATGTAAGCAAACTGGACTGTGTTTTTTCTTGTTTTAAAACCTTCCATTATTCCGTAGTTAAGCTTGTACTTAAAACCGAAACGTTTGTTGTAGGAATACATCGGAGACGTTACACGGACTTTGACAAATTTGCCTAACATAATATGTCTCCTCTTCAAAAAAGCAGCATTTTAATTCGGGTTAACTCCCGCGTACTGCAAAGAATATACGAAATTATTATACACACTTTGGAATAATATTTCAATAGATTTTTATCAAAAATGAAGCGTCAAAGAAAAAATATTAATTATATTGTCAAACTCATATCAAAGTGATATAATAAAACCAATTTATAATGAAAGAGAATGAATATGAAAGATCTTTATATAACTGACCTTGACGGTACTTTTTTAAACAGTAAAGCCGAATTGAGCGACAATTCTAAAAAGCTTATTTCAAAAGCAATTAATCTGGGTGCTTGTTTTTCATTGGCGACGGCCAGAACCTTTGCTACTGTAACCGAAATGTTCAAGGATATTGATTTGAGATGTCCGTTGGTTTTGATGAACGGTGTTATGCTTTATAACCCTTCAGATAAGAAAATTATTTCTTATCACTGTATCGAGAATAAAAATGTAAAAGAAGTCTTTGAGCTTTACAAAAAACACAATGTTTTTCCATTGGTCTACCGCTGTAAAGATAATATGCTTGAAATTGAATATTACAATACCGATAATCCTCATCAGATGAAATATGTAGGAAAGAGAACAGAAGTCGGCGGAAAAAAATTTGTTTATTCAGATGCTTTTTCATGGGAAGGAAAAAGTGAAGTTATTTATATTGTTACACTTGACACTTATGAGCGGTTGCTCCCTCTCTATAATGATATCAATAGGCAAGAAGGTATAACTGCTGTCTTTTACCGCGACAATTATACTGAATGTTATTTCCTCGAAATTTTTGCCGGAAGCACATCGAAAGCTACGGCAATGTCAGAGGTTAAGAAAATGACAGGTGCTGATAGAGCAATTGCTTTCGGTGACAATATGAACGATATAGAGATGTTTAAAGCTGCAGATGAAGCCTATGCTGTTGAAAATGCCTGTGATGAGCTCAAACTTATAGCAACAGATGTTATTGGCAAGAATGACGATGATTCGGTTGCTGAATTTATTTTAAAACATTTTGGAGAGACACAATGACAAAATTATTTATGGAATATATAAAAACATATAAGCTATCCCCTGAGAATTCAGACGGATTTTATTCTGTAGTCGGTGATTTACTTGAAACTAAAGAGGTTCTTTCAATGAAGCAATATGAACAGCATCTTGAAATTGACCGTCTGCAACATATTCTTGGTGTCGCATATCTGAGCTATAAAATAGCAAAAAAACTTGGCTGGGACTATAAATCTTCTGCCCGTGCAGGAGTTTTGCATGATTTAGTTTATTACGACTGGCGTGACGGTGTAACCGGTAAGTGGCACCGTTTACACGGATATAAGCATCCGAGACTTGCAACAATGAATGCGAAAGAGCTTTGCAGTGATCTTAATGAAATTGAATATGATGCTATTATCAAGCACATGTGGCCCCTTACGCTTAAGCTTCCTAAATATAAAGAAGGCTATATTATTATTTTTGCTGATAAGTATTGTGCCACAAGAGAGCTTATGTATTCTCTCAATGAAAAATATAAAAATAAATTCTTATCATATGTTGAAGGACTTTAATTATGGAAAATCTTATTAAATATATTCTTCTGTTTTTCTTTTACAGCGCTGCCGGTTGGTGTCTTGAATCACTGTATTGCTCCATTGGTGAAAAAAGATTTGTTAACCGCGGTTTTCTGACCGGACCCATGTGCCCGATTTACGGTACTGCAGCTCTTGTTCTCGTTATACTCATATATAATCCGTTTAAAGACAATCCTCTTGCTGTATTTGTCCTTGGAATAATTCTTTGTGATATTGTCGAGTACCTTACAAGCTATATCATGGAAAAGCTTTTCAGCGCAAGATGGTGGGATTATACCTATGAATTTTTGAATATCGGCGGAAGAATCTGTTTGAAGCACACTCTCTATTGGGGTGTTATTTCAATAATTTTTGTAAAGACAATACACCCTGCTGTTGACAGACTTTACGGTAAAATTGACGGACCTTACCTGAAATATATTTTGCTTGCAGTTCTTTTCATATTTGTGCTTGATCTTATTAATGCTGTAAGAAAAGCACTTGATATCAGAAAGCTTCAAATTAAAATCAACAGTCTTACAAAAACTCTTTCTGAGGAGCTGTCTATTATCAAATCAACCTTTGAGGATAAATATACGGTAATTCAAAAAGTTGTCGTAAGGCAAACTGACAAGCTTACTCAGCTTAAATATCAGCTTGATGATCTTGCTGCTGATGTTGAGAAATTTCTTATCATTGAAAAAGAACCCAGTGAAAAAGAAAAAAGCCTTTCAAACCGGTTGTTTTATAACAATCCGACATTTGAAAAACTTACAAGAAACAAACTGAACAAGCTTAAAGATATTATTGATGATATTAAGGCCAACATATATGAAGGCGAAGAAAAGCAGTGAGGATATATTTATGAAAAACAATGAAAGTATAGATGTAAGAGTAATAAGAACTTACAGTCAGCTTATAAACGGACTTATCGTTCTGCTTAAGGAAAAAAGCTTTGATGAAGTGTCTGTTATTGAAATTTGCGAAGCATCAGGAGTTCACAGAGCAACCTTCTATAAGCATTTCAATGATAAATTTGAATTTTTGAACTTTTGTTTCGATTCAATGCTTAACACTATTTCTTTCGACTCCCTTGAAATAGGGTCCTCTCCTGAAATTATAAAGAGCAACATTATGCATTTCGTGTCGTGCATTCTTGAATTTATCGACGACAACAGACCGTTATTTACTTCAGCCTGTATAGAAAACCCTTCTATTGCCTTTCTTTCATCCTTTGATAATGCTATAAATGCTTTTTGCACGAATAAGCTAAACTCTGTTTTAACTGCTCCGAGTCACCGTATAGAGATTTCGTCTGTATATTATTCAGGTGCCTTTGTTGGTGTGGTTAAATGGTACATACAGTCAAACAATCCTAATATGTATGATGATATTATGGATTTTATTGAGCACAGAGTTGACGAGCTTTGTGATTTTTATAAAAAGAATCTGTACTCGATTTACTGATTCTTTTCGTCATAATCGTCGAGAAAATTATATTTTTTGTCACCCTTATGATATCCTATAACTGTTTCAAGGTTGACATTATGAACACTTCTGAAAATATTCATTTCGATGTTGGGGTTGATTTTTCTGAAAGAGGAAATCAACTCCTTCATTTCTTTTCTCTTAGAAAGAAGCTCCATATCTGATTGGGTACTTTCACTTCTTTCGGTAAATTTGCAAGCACATTGTAAAAATTCAAGATTATTGTATCTCACCCAGGCCATTATGTCCGATTCTCTTACCATATAGAGAGGTCTTATAAGCTCCATTCCGTCAAAATTTACGCTGTGAAGCTTGGGCATCATCGTTTTGATTTCTGCACCGTAAATCATACTTAAAAGTATAGTTTCAATAACATCGTCAAAATGATGACCGAGAGCAATTTTATTGCAGCCGAGCTTCTGTGCGTTTTTATAAAGATGTCCCCTTCTCATTCGTGCACAAAGATAGCAAGGTGAGTTTTCAATATCAACAACATATCCGAAAATGTTTGCATCAAAAATCTCAATTGGAACCTCAAGCATCTTTGCGTTGTCGATTATTCTTTGCCTGTTTTCAGGAGAATATCCCGGATCGAGAACAAGATATTTTGCTTCAAAGGGAAAGTCGCTGTGCTTCTGAAGATGCTGAATGCATTTTGCAAGAAGCATAGAATCTTTACCACCTGAAATGCAGACAGCTATTTTGTCACCGGGCTTTATCATTTCGTATTCGTTAATACCGGCAATGAAGCGTTTCCAAATCTCTTTACGGTATTTCTTTATTATGCTTCTTTCAACTTCGATATGCTTTTCCATTATACTAACCTCATAAAAAAGCAGGCGGTTAAAACCTCCTGCTTTTATTTGTGTTTTAACTTTCTTTGATATTAAAAATAATTCTGAGAAAATTTTTAAGCAGCTTGGGACTCTTCACTACAACGATCTTCATATACTTAACCTCCAAACAAAAATACCCGTTCATTTAAAGGAACAAGTTATCCCTAAAATGATAAGCATCAGAGCAAGGATGAAAAGCATAACCTTCACCGGTATGCATAATGCGAGCAGAATTCCGGCACCAAAAGCAGTAAATATAAGTCCCTTTGAACAAAGGCGGTATTTTGCCATGCCATCATCCCCTTTCGTATAACAGCTGATTTATTATCATTATACGGAAAAGTATAAGATTTGTGATTATTTAGATGTTCCACTTTTTAAGACTTTTTTGTTCGTTGTATAAAGAGACATAACTGTTATATCTGTTTCGGCTTATTTGTCCGTCTTTTACAAGCTCACAGATTTTACAGCCTTTTTCTCCTAGATGAGAACAGCCGGTAAATTTGCATTCACCGATATGATCTGTAAACTCTTTAAATAAAAATTCCAGCTCATCGGAAAATATTGCATTATCATTTGAAAAATCTATGCTTGAAAAGCCTGCCGTATCAATAACAGAACCGTCGCCGATGTGAAAAATTTCTGCTTGTCTGGTGGTATGTCTGCCTCGCCCAAGTTTATCACTTATATCCCCGGTTTCGAGGTTTAAATGGCCGCTGAGGGCGTTAATTAGTGTAGACTTACCAACACCTGAATTCCCCGTAAAAGCAGTCAGACAGCCCTTTAACTCGTTTTTAATAGCATCAAGCATGCTTCTGTCATTTACATCTGAATAAAGATAAACACTATAGCCTGTTGAATGGTAGGTTTCATAAAGCTCGGTGCAATCTGTAAGGTCTGTTTTTGTTATAACGATTACCGGTTCAATGTCATTTTTTTCAGCCAGAACTATCATTTTATCAATAACAAGATAGTTGGGCATCGGCTTTGCTGCGGAAACAACAATCATAAGCTTATCTATATTTACAACCGGCGGTCTTATAAGCTTATTTTTCCTTTCATGTATTTCATCTATAGTGTTTTCTTTGTCTTCTCTTACCGTTATTGTTACACGATCACCGGTAAGAGGGATTATGTGCTCTTTTCTGAATTTTCCTTTTGCTTTGCATTCATATATGCCATTGGTGGTTTCTACATAATAGAAACCACCAATTCCTTTAATTATTAATCCTTCAAATTCCATCATTGTCCACCGTTAACATTCACAGCTTCGGTTGTATCCTGAATCTGAGCCTGAGTTGTGGGATCGGCAGTAGTAACAGGTTCTGCTGTGGTGGGGGCCTGCGTCGTAACAGGTGCCTGAGTTGTAGGTGCAGCAGTTGTTACGGGTGCTGTGGTAGTTGCTGCAGTAGTAGGAGGTGTTGTAGTGGGATTTGTTGTCTTTGGTTTTGTTGTGGTCGGTTTTGTAGTTTTCTTTTCGCGCGTTGTCTTTTCTTCTTCGGTTTCTTCTTCGGTTGTCTCGTCAGTTGTTTCAGGAATCTTTCCTGTACTTACATATACTGCGATTCTTGTGCCGGGAAGAACCATTTCACCGATAAATTCGTGACCGATGATTTTGCCTGCGGGCTCACCACTGCCTCTGTATTCTGTTCTTGTAGTATCAAGAGTAAGCCCGGCTTCTGCAAGAGCAGCTCTTGCCTGAGCGATAGTCATACCAACAAGATTCGGAACAGCAACCGGCTCAACTTCCTCGCTTGTAGCAACATAAATTGTGATCATCGATCCGACAGCTACCATTTCACCCTTTGCAGGATAAGTTTTAATTACACTGCCGATAGGAACCTCCTCATTCTTTTCTTTTACAACAGTAGTATCAAGTCCCTTTCCGCGCAAAAGAGCATCAGCCGATGTATATTCATATCCGTAAACATCGGGAACTTCAATTTGAGCTGATGAATCAGAAATATAAATAACAATTACTGAATTTTTATTTATCTTACCGTGTGCGGGATCCTGTCTGAGAATTGTACCTGCTTCTTCGGTGCTTTCTTCATCAATTATGGGTTCAAATACAAAATCAGCATATGCAGGCTGGTTCATAACCTGGCTGTAAAAATTCATTCCGACAACATTTGGTACATTAACCTTGTTTGATCCGGGAAGGAACATCATAATCAATGCAGCAGCAAAAATTACAAGTGCACCGAGTACACCGCAAAGAACAGCAATAGTTCTCTTTTTTGCTCTGTCATCATCTGCATCTTCGTCTTCGTCGTCGAACATATCCGCCGGAGTGTCCGTATTATCGACAAAGGTTTCAGCTTTTGTTACAACGGGTGTAGCAATTCTTATATCATCATCGCTTTCCGGCTCCTGACCGGGCTGTGTTCCCGTGAAATAAGAATAATCAAATTTAATATTGGGATTTTTCTTATATTCTTCAATATCTCTTAAAATTTCAGAAGCGGACTGATATCTGTCACTTTGATTTTTTTGCATAGCCCTGATAATAATCTGTTCAAGGCCAACGGGAATATCAGGATTAATTTCACGAGGCTTCACAGGATCGTTCTGAAGCTGCATAAGAGCAACTGAAACAGCGTTATCTGATTGGAAAGGAAGTGTGCCGGTCAGCATCTCATAGAGCATAACACCGACAGAATACAAGTCTGTTTTTGCATCGGTATGACTTCCTTTTGCCTGCTCAGGACTGATATAATGAACCGAACCGATTGCGCCGTCAGTCATTGTTCTCGTTTCGCTTCTGCTGAAGCGGGCAATGCCAAAGTCGGCAACCTTGATTGTCCCGTCAGAAATAAGCATAATATTCTGAGGCTTGATATCTCTGTGAACAATTCCTTTATCGTGTGCGTGCTGAAGGGCACGAAGAATCTGCGTTACATAATAAATGGCTTCGCGTGGATTAATTTTTCCCTGCTGTTCAATATATTCTTTAAGAGTGATTCCTTCAATATATTCCATTACAATATACTGAATCATATTACCGTAGCTTACATCATATACCTTTACGATGTTCGGATGAGAAAGAACAGCAATCGCTTTTGATTCATTTTTAAACCGGCGTCTGAAATCCTCGTTTTCAAGAAATTCATTTTTAAGGATTTTGACTGCAACAATTCTGTGGTCAATATTGTCAAAAGCCTTATAAACAACAGCCATACCGCCTACGCCAATTATTTCGATTATTTCATATCTGCCGTCGATACGTTTACCAACATAATTTTCCATAAACTTTTACCTTACCCTTTCATAATGACAACCGTTATATTATCACTGCCGCCGTTATTGTTGGCTTCGTCAATATATTTTTGTGCAAGAGACTCAAAATCTGTGGTCTCATAAATTTCAAGTATTCTTTTTTCGGTAACCATTCCGCTGAGTCCGTCAGTACAAAGAATAAGAGTATCTCCTTCGTTGATGCTGACATAATCAAATTCAATATCTATATCCTCATCAACACCCATAGCGCGGGTGATGATATTTTTTATAGGGGTATTTTCGTATTCCTCTTTTGAAATTTGCCCTTTATCAAGCATTTCCTGTACAAGCGAATGATCCTTGGTTATTTGTAAAATAGAGTTATCGTGTATTATGTAAGCTCTGCTGTCACCGACGTGTGCAATGCAAGCTTCATTATTTTTTATCAAAGCGGCGACAATTGTTGTTCCCATACCCTTGAGACTGTTATCGTAAACTCCCCTATCATAAACGTCAACATTTGCAGTAGTTATAGATGAAAGAAGTAAATTTTCCAATGATGTGACGGACATTGCAGGGTTGTAGCACTTTTTGATTTTTTCACTAACTGTTTCGATTGCCGCAGTGCTTGCAACCTTACCGCCATGCACACCACCCATACCGTCACAAACTATTGCCCACGATGTGCCGTCAGATAAAAAACCGTAATCAAAAGCATCCTCATTTCTGCTTCTGACAGCACCGATGTCTGTTTTACCGGTAATATTCATTAAACAGTCTCCTTTCATAATTTATTTTTCACCTCTGCGAAGTTGACCGCAGGATGCATTGATATCACTTCCGAGTGTACGTCTTACAGTAGCGTTAATACCGCTTTTTTCGAGAATTTTGATAAAAGAAACAATTCTGTCCTTATTGCTTTTTCTGTAATCTCTTTCCTTTACGGAATTAACGGGAATTAAATTGACGTGACAAAGCATTCCTTTAAGTCTGGATGCAAGTTCCTTTGCACATTCATCGCTGTCATTTACACCGCTTATCATTGCATATTCAAAGGATATTCGTCTGTTTGTTTCACGGATATAGTCCTTACATGCGTTTAGAAGCTCATCAATATTCCATTTTTTGTTTACGGGCATTGTTTTGCTTCTGATTTTATCGTTAGGCGCGTGAAGTGATACGGATAATGTAAGCTGTAAATGCTCTTGCATAAGCTTGTAAATACCGTTTACAACGCCGCAGGTTGAAAGAGAAATATTTCGCATTCCAATTTTCTGGCCGTTTTCGTCAGAAATCATTTTGAGGAATCTTATCACATTATCGAAATTGTCCAATGGTTCTCCGACGCCCATCATAACAATGTGGGATATTCTTACGGATAAATCCTTCTGAGCTATATAAATTTGTGAGAGAATTTCCGACGGTGTAAGATTACGTATAAAGCCGGCAATACCGGAAGCACAAAAATTACAGCCCATTCTGCAACCTACCTGGCTTGAAACACAAATTGTATATCCGTATTTATATTTCATTACAACAGACTCAATTAATTCTCCGTCATTCAGTCTAAATAAATACTTAACTGTATCATCATACACTGAAACTAACTTTTTTTCAATAGCACAGGTATAAATGTCATAATTTTTTTCAAGTTTTGCTCTTAAATCTTTAGAAATGTTTGTCATTTCATCAAAAGAATCAACATTATGCTTATGTAACCATGAATAAATCTGTCCTGCCTTAAAAGTTTTTTCTCCTATTTCGGCAATTTCTTTCTTTAATTCATCTACAGTCATTGATTTGATATCTTTTTTCACTTAATCACTCTTTCTTTCAAAGCAGGCAATAAAAAATCCGTCGCTTGAATTAATATGCGGCATAAGGGTATGGTAATATGCGTCGGAAATTTCCGATAAAGGATTTACCGATTCAAATTCATTGTGTGTTGCGATAAAACGCTCACACACTTCTTCGTTTTCCTTTTTAGAAAGGGCACAGGTCGAATAAATAAGTCTCCCGCCCTCTTTTACATATTTTGAACCGTTGTCAAGTATAGAATACTGAATATCGGGCAAATCCTTAAGTTCTTCTTCAGATTTATATTTAATTTCAGGCTTTCTTCTTATAATTCCCGTTCCGGAGCAAGGTACATCGCAAAGAACTCTGTCAGCGAGACCGAGCTCTTCCTTGAATATAAGTGCATCGGAAACCGTACCTTCAATTATATGAAGACCCAATCTTTCGGCCCCTTTATTTATAAGATCAACTCTGTTTTTATACTTATCGAAACAAAGCAATCTTCCTTTGTTATTCATATACTCAGCTGTTGTGTATGCTTTTCCACCGGGTGCAGAGCATAAATCAAATACCGTATCCCCAGCTTTGGCATCAAGCGCTTTCGCACAAAGCTGCGAAGCAAGGTCCTGAACGTGGAAAAAACCTCTTTTAAAAGAAGAAAGCATTTCGACAGACTTGCCGTTAAGGACAATTTTCAAAGAGTTTTCAACATATGTTTTTTCGCAATGCACGCCTTCTTTTTTCAGTTCTGTTATCAAAGAATCTATATCTGTTTTAACAGTGTTTACACGAATAAAAATATCGGGAGAACCGGTTGACGCAGAAAGAATCCCTTCAGCATTTTCAAAGCCGTACTCTTCTATCCATTTTGAGCAAAGCCATTTTTCGCAGGAATATTTAATTGATAAATAATATGCCGTATTTGTCTTTTCCGGAAACTGTAAGCCGTTTTTACTAATCTTTCTGAGGACAGCATTGATAAGTCCTGATGCATATGAACAGTATTTTTTTGCAAGCTTAACGCTTTCGTTAACGGCAGCTGAAGAAGGAATTTTATCCATAAACAGAAGTTGATATGCACCTAAACGTAAAATTACAACAGCTTCAGGCTTGAGCTTGCATAAAGGCTTTTGCAAATAAAGAGAAAGATTATAATCGAGAGTAAGCTTTCTTTCAATTACCCCGTAAAATAAAGCAGAAACAAAGGACTTATCTCTTGGATCAATTTCATATCTATCGAGTAAAGCATCAAGGGTAAGGTTTGAAAAAGCCGAATCACGTTCAATTTTTAAAACTGCGTCAAAAGCAATTTTTCGTGCATTAACCATTATAAAATCCTCTTAATCAGCGTCTTCTGTTATTTGTTCTGAGAATAAGTCTTATAAGTGACATTAAAGAAACAAGCAGTGAAGCGACATAAGTCATTGCAGCAGCAGATAAAACCTTTTTTGCACCGCTTCTTTCCTCATCTATAAGCATACCCGTTTCATTGATAACCTTCAATGCCCTTGAGCTCGCATTAAACTCAATAGGTAAGGTTACAAGCTGGAAAACAACAACAGCAGCAAAAAGGATAATTCCAATATCAACAAGGAAACCAAAACCGAGAAAATAGCCCATAATAGCAATGAGGACACCTGCCGATGAGCCAAAATTAGCAACAGGTAAAATTGCATTTCTAATTCTTATAGGCACATAGTTCTGTGCATGCTGTGCAGCGTGACCTGCTTCGTGACAAGCGATACCAATGCTTGCGATTGAAGCACCCGAATAAACCTCGGGTGAAAGTCGGATGACATTAATGCGCGGATCATAGTGGTCGCTTAATTTGCCGTGTCCGCATTCTATTTTTACATTTGTTATACCGTAATGAGAAAGGACGTTATAAGCAGCCTGAGCACCGGTAATAAGCTTTCTGTTTGAAATTCGGGCATATTTATTATACGTGCTTTTAACTAATGCCTGAGCGATAAAAGAAAGAATTATCGCAGGAACAACAAGAATCAGATAGTAATAGTCATATAAAAACATATGATCACATCCTTAATTAATTTAACCTAATATTGTGCCTTCATCAATGGAATATCCGTTAAGGAACACAGATACATCCATTCTTTTTTTACCTTCAAGCTGAACGGAAATCAATTCAACGGTTTTGTTATCGCCACAGCAGACAACTAGTTTCCCGTTACTGTCGATTACTTCACCGGGTTTATTATTCCCCTTTTTATCAGATAAAACAGATGAATGAATCTTTAAAGTTTTTCCATTAAGCTTTGTTGAAGCACCGGGCCAGGAATAAAGACCACGGATTTTATTATGAACAGCGAAAGCGCTTTCATTCCAGTCGATATTGCTCATTTCTTTTGTAAGAAGACCGACATGTGATGCCTTTGATTCATCCTGTTTAATCGGATCAAGCTTCCCTTTTTCAATAAGCTCAACTGTTTCCATAAGTGCCTCGGCACCTAAGGGTGCAAGCACCTCATACATATATTCGGTTGTATCATTAATTCCAATTGCTTGCTCTTTAATATTGAGAATATCACCTGTATCTATGCCTGAATCCATTTGCTGAACAGTAACACCTGTTATCTTGTCACCGTTAAGAACAGCATAATGAATCGGGGAAGCGCCGCGGTATTTAGGTAAAATCGAAGCGTGGACATTTATACAGCCGTGCTTGGGAAAAGCAAGAAAATCGTCTGGCAGAATTTTTCCGTAAGCTACCACAACTACAAGATCAGGCTCGATTTCTTCAAGAATTTCAACACCCTTGCCGTTTCTTAAAGAAACGGGCTGAAAAACAGGAAGATTATGCTTCAAGGCTTCAACCTTTACATCGGGAGGTGTAAGCTCCTGTTTTCTTCCGACAGGCTTATCCGGTTGGCAGAAAACACCAACTATTTCATGCTTTGATTCAACAAGTGCCTTAAGGCAATCAACGGAAAAATCCGGTGTTCCCATAAATGCAATACGCATCTTATCAATCCTCTTCTCTCATTCTTTTGATTTCTTCTGCAGAAAGCTCTCTTGTTTGCTTATCGGTATAAAGAATACCGTCAAGATGGTCTATTTCGTGGCAGAAACATCTTGCCTTAAGACCTTCACCTTCATAAAAGCGCCATACACCTTTTCTGTTTTGCGCTCTAATTTTGCAATATTCAGGTCTTTTAACCATTCCGTTCTGACCGGGAACCGAAAGACAGCCTTCGATATCCTCGTATTCACCCTTTGTTTCAACAATTTCAGGGTTAATAAGCTCGAGGAAGCCGTCACCAACATCGACTACTACTACCCTTCTTAAAACGCCAACCTGGACTGCGGCAAGACCGACACCGTCAGCCTTATACATTGTTTCTTTCATATCATCAAGAAGCTCCCACAGTCTTTCGTTGAATTTTTCAACGGGACGGGTTGTTTTTCTTAAAACAGGGTCACCTACTGTTACTACTTTTCTTATTGCCATTTCTGTTACCTCACTTAATAGAGATTTTCCGGATTTATATCGGTTACAACCGATACGGAGCTGTATTTTGAATCTTTACCAAATTTTATCATCAGTTCCTTAATCATAGCTCTGAATCTGCGGTTGTTTTTACATTTAATTATAATTCTATATCTGAATTTATTGCTGATTTTAGATATTCTTGGCGGCATCGGGCCCAAGACTATTATTTTAATATCCTTAAAACTTTCTACTGTAAGTTTTTTTAGTTCAGCGAGAAAGGCATTCGAGCAATCGAGCGCCTTAACCTCGTTTGTACTTACAAACAATATGGAACATATATCACAGTAAGGCGGATAAATCATTGCCTTTCTGATTCCTATTTCCAGATCAAAATAATCCGGATAGTTTTGCTTCTGAGCAAGTCTTATTATATGATTCTGGGGTACGGATGTCTGGATAAGAGCGATGCCTCTGTTTTTTCCTCTGCCCGATCTTCCAACAACCTGCGTGAGAAGATCGAATGTCCTTTCCTGACTGCGGAAATCGTCGTTGTTTAACTGCTGATCTGCATTTATAACGCCAACGAGCGTGACATTTTCAAAATTGAGCCCTTTAGCAACCATTTGTGTGCCGAGCATTATATCATATTTTCCTTCACCGAAATCAATCAGTCCTTGTTCAAAGTTGTTTTTTGTTCCGGCTGAATCGGTATCCATTCTGAGGACTTTTGCCTCGGGCAAAAGCTCTGCTATTTCTTCCTCAATGCGCTGTGTGCCGTATCCTGCGTATCTTACATCATCTTTCCCACATTCAGGGCAAACTCTCGTAAATGAGGTCGAATAGCCGCAATAATGGCACATCAGGCGTCCGTTTGCGCTGTGATAAGTCATCGATATGCTACAGGATGGACAGGTTATAACATTGCAGCAGCTATCACAAGCTGCAAAAGTATTATAGCCTCTTCGATTTATAAGAAGAATAGTTTGCTTTTTATCCTCAAGATTTTTTTCCATAAGTTCGAGTAATCTTGAGCTTATACTGTATTTATTCCCTTTTTGTCTTTCGCGTCTGATATCAACGATTTCAACCTCGGGAAGAATTGCATCTCCGTATCTTTCATCAATGACATTAAGGGAATAATTTCCTTTCAAAGCATTAGAGTAGGATTCAACGGAGGGTGTTGCAGAAGAAAGCAAAAGTAAAGCATTATGATTATTGGCCCGGAATTTAGCAACATCAACTGTATGATATCTAGGTGAAGATTCAGATTTGTAGGTATGCTCCTGCTCTTCATCAATAACAATCAGACCGATGTTATCAAAAGGAGCAAAAACAGCCGATCTTGTGCCTATTGCAATTTTGACAAGACCATCCTTCACTCTCTTATATTCGTCGCGTCTTTCGCCTACTGAAAGTGCACTATGAAATATTGCAACCTCAGAGCCGTATCTGCCCTTAAAAAGAGCCATCATCTGCGGCGTAAGGGATATTTCCGGCACCATAACTATTACCTGTTTTCCGTCAGCAACAACCTTGTCAATAAGAGAAAGAAAAACTGAGGTTTTGCCGCTTCCCGTGACACCGTAAAGAAGACTTGCTCCGCCACCGGCTTTATATTGAGAGAAGATATTATCAAAAGCCTTTTGCTGTTTATCAGTGAGAATTATATCATCTTTTGCTTTGAGATAAGAAAGATTTGTTTCGGGGATACGGTAAACCGCTGCGTCGTATATTTCTACAACCCCCTTTTTCTCAAGATTGCTGACAACCGACACCGTAACACCCGTAAAATAGCAAAGCTCTTTTATACTTGCCGCTCCGACATCAGCAAGAACCTTGATTACACTTTTCTGCTTTGGTGTAAGCTTAGGATGATTTTCAGATATTTCTTCTTCGGAAGCTGTAAGTCTTGCATTTCTTACTGTGGCATCCTTTGAGTTTCTTATTGCTGAGTAATCCTTTGTGAGAAGCTTTTTAGAATATAATCGGTCGATAATTTCACAATCATCCGAGAAGCCTAAAGTTGTATATACTTCCTTTTTAGTCAGAAAACCGTCAAATGAAAGCATATGCTCGTATACCTGTCTTTCATCCTCAGATAAATCAGGGTATTTCTCGCGGCAAAGAGCAAAATATTTTACAGCTGTCTTGAAATTGAGTCCGGATGGTATCTGAACTTTTATTCCTTCAAAATAAGTACAGAAGGTTCTTTCTTTAAGAAAAAAAGCAATATCAAGCATTTCTTTTGTAATGATTTCACTGTCATCAAGAACAGAAAGAACTGACTTATATTTTTTGTCATCATCGCTCTCTTCAAATCCGAAAACAATTCCCTGTCTCTTCACATTTTTACCGATACCGAAAGGAACAAGTACCCTTGTTCCCTCAATAATACGTCCCTTAAGCTCTTCAGGAATTATATAACCGTAAAGAATGTCAAAATGATATGCAACATTTTCTACGGCAATACACGCAAGAAACTGTTTCATATCATTTCACTTCCTTTATATCAGATATTTTGAATTTCTTCGGGCTCACAAATTACGAGCTTGCCGTTAAGAAATTCGTCAAGTGCATAGGAAACAGGCTTTTCTGTTCCGCATTTTTCGTTGAGCTCGGGAGTTTCAGAAACCTCTCTTGCTCTTTTTGCTACTGCAATTACAACTGAATAACGACTGGTATTGTCTTTTAATAAGTTTCTTAAATCAGGATTAAGCATTTAAATTTACCTCTCTTAATTTATTTTGCATATTTTCAATTCTGAGCTTTTTTGCTCTGATTATTGCCAAAACATCATCAACGGCCACATCAAGAACATCATTTTCAACGATATAATCATATTCGTTTGCTCTCTGCAGCTCAGTTATAGCGATTCTTAACCTTGCTTCAATTGCTTCGTCACTGTCTGTAGCTCGACTTCTTAAGCGGCTTTCAAGAACTTCCAATGAGGGTGGAATAATAAATATCTTCACAGCATCAGGGAAGATATTTTTGACGTTCTTACCACCTTCAACCTCGATAATAAGGAAAACCGTCTTGCCTTCATCAAGTAATTTTTTTACCGGTCCGATGGGCGTACCGTAAAAATTACTGCCGTAGCAGGCATATTCAAGCATCTCACCGTTCCTGATATTTTCCTTGAATTTTTCCGTCGAAATAAAATAATAATTAACTCCGTCAACCTCGCCGGGTCTCATCTCACGTGTGGTCATCGAAACAGACAAAAAAGCCTCACCGTCCATTTTTTCCATAACCTTTGCGATTATTGTATCTTTTCCGCATCCTGAAGGAGCTGAAACAACCACAAGCAAGCCCTTAGTCATAATTTACATCCTCCTCACAGATTTCATCCTGGTCAGAATCGAGGCGGTTAGCAACCGTTTCACATTGAAGATAAGTAAGAATTACATGATCGCTGTCCATTATGATTACTGCTCTTGTTCTTCTGCCCTGAGTTGCATCAATAAGAGTTCCTCTTTCTTTGCATTCCTGAATTATTCTCTTAATTGGTGCTGAATCAGGACTGACAATAGCTACAAGACGCTGAGCGTTTATCATATTGCCAAAACCAATATTAATCAACTTCATATCATTCACCAATTTATTCTATATTTTGTACCTGTTCACGGATTTTTTCAATTTCAGCCTTAATGTCAATTACTTTTCGTGCGATTTCTACATCCTGGGCTTTTGAACCGATTGTGTTTGCTTCACGGTTAAACTCCTGAATAAGGAAATCTGTTTTCCTGCCGATTGCAATTTTACTATCCATAAATTCGTGCATTTGCTCGATATGACTTCTGAGTCGCACTGTTTCTTCAGCAACAGCAATTTTATCCGCATAAATGGCTGCCTCAGTAAGAAGCCTTTGTTCGTCAATCTGAACATCCGCAAGAACAGTTTTCATTCTTTCGAGAAGCTTGTTATTATATTCAATTACTGTCTGAGGTGAACGTTTCTCAATAAACTCAACATTTTCGAGAATTATGTCGCAACGGGAAAGAATATCCGCTTTAAGTTTTTCGCCTTCTCTTTCCCTCATTGCTATAAATGAAGCAAGAGCGCTGTCCGTAACAGTTTTAACAGCATTCCATATTCTTTCTTCGTCAGCCTCTGTTTTATGAACAGAGAAAATGTCGTGGTATTTTGCCACTGATGTAACCGTTATGTCCTTCTCAAGACTGTATCTTTCAGAGAGCTCTTTGAGAGCATCAATATATCCTGACGCAAGAGAATGATTAACGGAAACTACGCAGTCTTCAATTTCTAAGGTTTCAATCTGAACATAACATTCAAGCTTGCCTCTTGAAACATGAGTCTGTATATATGATTTAAGCTTTTCATCAAGAAAACCGTAAATACGCGGAACTCTTGATGAAAAATCAAAATATCTGTGATTGACACTTTTGATTTCAACTGTAATGCTCATTCCGTCGATTGTTTCCTGAGCTCTGCCGAAACCGGTCATACTTTTTATCATTTTAATTTCCTCCGTTATCAACGAAAAAATTATTTAATATATCCTTTTAATTATATAATGTTTTATATGTTTTGTCAAATAAAATCAACGTTTTTTCGCTATTTACAGCAAGAACCCATCAGTATTGACGGGATATCATTAACATATCCCTCATCTGTCTTTTCAAAATTCATTTTATCAAGAAAAGAAGTGATATTTTTGCATGTGCATTTGCCAATATAAATGTTTTTAAGGGAAGCAAAATTATAAGCAGACCTGAGCAAGCCTTCAACCAGATATGGCTTGTCCGATTGATATTCCAGCTCATATACTTCAGCCTCCATTTTAGAAATGTTTAAAAGACAGCTGCCGTAATTGATACCATCTTCATATGCTGTAAATTTTGTGGTTTGATCAGTTAATATTTCGGGTTTAAAAAAAATCATTTTTATTTCTTCTTTCTTTCCATTCCTGCGGCAAGCATAAGCTTTCTTACCTCGTCTTCTGTAAGATCACGCCAGTCACCCTGCTTGAGCATTCCTAATTTTACTGAGCCTACAGCTGTTCTTTTGAGTCTTGCAACCTCGAGACCTACAGCTTCACACATTTTTCTTATTTGTCTGTTTCTGCCTTCATAGAGAATAATTTCGAGAACTACTCTCCCCTCTTCTCTCTTTACAACCCTTATTTCAGTGGGAGCGGTCATTCGATCATCGATAACAATACCTGTTGTCAGCTCTGTAATCTGTTCCTGAGTAATTGTTGGTCTGACAGTAACACGGTATGTTTTAGAAACGTGCTTTCTTGGATGTGTCATAGCATTGGCAAATTCACCGTCATTTGTACAAAGAAGCATTCCTTCGCTTTCTCTGTCGAGTCTTCCCACGGGATAAACTCTGCCCGGTACATCTTTTATAAGTTCTGCGACGCATTTGCGGTCACGTTCATCGTTCATCGTTGTAATGAAGCCTCTTGGCTTATGAAGCATAATGTATGTGTATGATTTCTGTTTTAAAATTTTTTTACCTTTAACTGTTACCGTATCACTTTTCGGATTGATTTTGTCGCCAATACAAGCTACCTGACCGTTAACACGGACTGCACCCTGATCAATTAGTTCTTCACTTTTTCTTCGCGAAGCAACACCGCATTCAGCTAAATATTTCTGGAGCCTGACTTTGCCGTCTGTCATAATAGTTATCCCTTTCGTTTTATAAATATTTTTTTATACCAGTCAAAAATACCTGCTTTTTCTTTGAATGTTTCATTTTCAGAATTAATGTCCAATTTTGAGTAAATATATGATGTGTGAATAAGTGTATCATTTAAAAAATATTTTACTTCACCGATTACATCACCGTGTCTGATCGGAGCATAAATGATTTTCGGAATATATATCTTTGCCGTGATTTCTTTATCCTCTTTAAAATGAAAAATAAAATCATCACAATAAACCTCAGCTTTATTAATTTCTCCGCCGTAAACACTGACCTCTTTGAATTCTGCAAATCGTATTGTGGTTTTGTTTAGCTCGGAGAAAGACAAATCATAAAGCTTTCGGTGATCATTCCAATCATCAAAAGCATTAAGTGTCACACAAACGAGAGTAGCTCCGCCTCTTTCACAGGCCGTAACAAGACATCGTCCGCTTTTTTTGGTGAAGCCGGTTTTGATTCCGAACACACCTTCACAGTTGTTAAGTAATCTGTTATGATTCGAAAATGTCACTGATATTTGTGGTCTGATATAGTTTACTGTTTGCTTTTTATCCGAGCATATTTCACGGAACAAAGGATTTTTAATGCTGTAAGCACCAAGAAGAGCCATATCATTAGCAGTTGAATAGTGACTATCAGCATCAAGACCGGATGGAGTTACAAAATTAGTGTCTGTCATTCCTATTTCTCTTGCTTTTTCATTCATCATTGCAGCAAAGTTTTCAAAACTTCCACCAAGATGAAGAGCAACAAGATTGGCAGCATCATTTCCTGATTCTAGGAGCATACCGTATATCAGATCCTCGAATTTTATAATATAACCTTCCTTGAGACCGATTGATGTGCCTTCAGCCAGCGCTGAAGATGTTGCTTTTATACTATCGTTCAGTCTTCCTGATTCTATAGCTATTATGCTCGTCATGATTTTTGTTGTGCTGGCCATAGGATGTCTGAGATATGCGTTTTTTTCAAAAATAATCTCTTTTGTTTCAGCATTTATAACAACAGCGCATTCTGCACTGATGTCAATTCCATGAGAAATCAATGCAGACAAAGCAATAATAAACAGTAAAAAAGTAATATAAAATATCTTTTTCATTAACAAAGCAACCACCTGCCAATAAAATTTATATGCAGGCGGGTGTATTAAAATTAATATAATCGGATAATCAGGATTTCTTATTCGGTAACTTCGGGTGTATCCTTCTTCGCTTTGTTCATAAGTCCGGTTACCTTGTCAAACATTTCGGGAACAAGGTTAACAACTCTTTCGGCAGCATTGTCATAGGCTGTTATGTGCTTAAGGGTAACTTCGCCGCCGTTAATTACAAGGAACGCAACGGGAGTAATTGTAACACCTGCTCCGCCGCCACCGCCGAAGAGCTCTTTGGTGCCCTTCGAGGGGAAGTCAGCGCCGCCGGAAGCGAAACCGTATGTAACCTTTGAAACGGGAATAATTGTTGTGCCACCCTCTGCATAAATTGCCTCACCGATGATTGTGCTTGTGTCAACAAGATCACGGATTTTTTCAATTGTTGAAGCGAGGATTGCACCTGCTGATTTTTCTGCCATTTTATATCATCCTTTCATTGTTTGAGAGTTTGTTTCTTCGTTATTTTTCTTAGCGCCGGTTAAAAATTTAATTAAAACCTTGAAAATTAATCTTATAACCATTGCTATTGTTGCATTAATGATTTTCCGAATACAAATATTCATTTCGCATTCGAAGCTGCCTGCTGTACTGTTTGCAAGAAAGTCGGGTTCAACATTGATATCATATTTTCTTACAAGATTATTGGAGCATATAAATCCCATTATCGGAAATACCTTCTGACACGTCTGACCGTACTTGATTGCAGTCGCAGCCGAATCACCCGTACCGACAGTAATATTCAGAAAAAGTTTATCGAAAATTATGCTCTTAAAAAGCTTTCCGCCATATGTACCGAGAACTTTACCGAGATTGGTAAGCACAGCCATCATTCCGTCATGTCCGTTTGCTTTGATCATCTCAATTATCGGATTAGGCTTCTTTTCCTTTGGAGTCTCGTCTTTTTTCGGTTCCTCCTTGGGCTTTTCTTCGGGCTTTTCTTTTTTCTTTTTTTCTTTTTTCGGACCGACAGGCAAAAGGTCAAACTTGATAAAAAGATACTTTAACGAAAGCCTTATTTTGTCGTCATAGGAAAGAGCAACTTTAACGGGTATAGACAAAAGAAGAACAAAGAACAACACAATGCCGGCTAAAACACTTAAAAAAATCTGAAACCCAGTCACGCTCTCACCCTTTCATAATTCATCTAATATATGTTACCTCAAAATTATGATTTCGTCAACTGTTAATTTGAAATCTGTTCACCGGTTTCGTCATTTTTTACGTTTTCTTCATTTTCTGCGTCGTTTTTAGGAAGCGGAGGAAGCTCGTCGAGAGATGAAATACAGAAACATCTCAAAAACTCGGGAGTAGTTCCGTATATAAGAGGTCTGCCGGGAAGATCAAGTCTGCCTTTTTCTTCGATTAGCATTTTCTGGCAAAGATTTGAAATTACCGCTGAACAGTCAACACCTCTAATCTGTTCAACAAATGCTTTTGTTACAGGTTGATTGTATGCAATTATTGCCAGAACCTCAAAGGCAGCCTGAGATAAAGGTGTATTCTTTTTAACCTCTATTACTCTTCTTATGGAATCAGCAAATTCAGTTTTTGAGCAAAGCTGATATTTATCATCAAGCTTAAGAAGACAAATGCCAGAGTTATCTTTATTGTATCTTGCTCTGAGGAGCGAAAAAACCTCCTCAAGTACTAATTCATCAACACCGAGAGCCTGTGAAATTTTTGAAATTTCCGTGGGCTCTCCAAGGGCGAATAAAACTGCCTCGACAGTAGCAATAAGTTTTTCATCCATTGTTTTCACCGTCCGATTCCATTATGTTTTCCTCTTCAAAGTCACTCACAAAGCTTGTATCGTTGACATCAGTATCTTCGCATATTGTTACGTTAAGTTGTCCGTTATCGTCGTTGACTTTGATTTTGTTAGCTTTAATCAGTTCAAGCATTGCCAAAAAGGTTGCAACCATTTCTGAACGTGATGATGCATCAGCAAAAAAATCTGCAAAGCGACGTTTTCCTCTGTTTCTGAATTTGTGATAGATACCACCGATACGCGAAGCGACAGACACTATTTTTTTAGAAACGATCGCAGTAAAAGCTTCGATAGGCGGCGGTAGCTTTCTTTTACCCTTGCCTACAGCTGAAAGATAAAAACGAAAAAGTTCATCTCTTTCGTGAAGACGTTCGTACCTCTTATCTGCTTCAATCTTCATTTGCTGACGACAGAAATGATCAAAGCCATTTGCTGTTTCAGCGATTTTTGCAGCCATAATCTTACAATCTCTGTATTCAATCAGCTCACCCGTAAGCTCTCTTTTAAGCTCTTCCGCTTCATCGTAAACAGGAAGAAGAGATACTGACTTGATATAAACAAGTCTTGCCGCCATTTCAAGAAATTCGCTTGCTATTTCCATGTCTGCTTCCTTCATCTGACGCACATATTCGGTGTACTGCTCAACAAGCTCAAATATAGGAATATCATTAATATTTAGTTTGTGTTTATTTATCAGATGCAAAAGAAGGTCCATCGGTCCTTCAAACACATCAATTTTATATTGAATTTTTTCCATTTTTCACCTATTATCAATTACCGAAAAGCATTGATGCGACATTAATAATCAAATCGAAAATAAGATCTGAAAAAAAGTTTATCGGTCCGTTAAGAACGCCTAAAAACATAAGAGCAAGAAGACCGTAAACAATATATCTTTCATACTGCATTATTTTGTAATAATATTTGTTAGGTAGTAATAGACTGAGTATTCTGCTTCCGTCAAGAGGTGGTATGGGCAGGAAATTGAATACTGCGAGTGAAATATTTATTTGCGCCGCCGTAAGCATAAATGTAACTAAATGCGATTGGAAGGTGCCGTCTGCATTGCCTCCTGCCTTGTAAAAAACGAAGACACCGAGAACAGCGAAGATAAAAGCCATGATTACATTTGACACAGGACCCGCAAGCGCAGTTACAGCCATATACACTTTTCTGTTTTTAAAATTACGGATATTAACCGGGACAGGTTTTGCATAACCGAAGCCGGCAAATATAATCATAAGAGCACCGAAGGGATCTATATGTGCCAAAGGGTTTGTAGTCATTCTTCCCTTAAGTCTTGCTGTATCATCGCCGAGTAAATGCGCCGTATAAGCATGAGCAAATTCATGTATCGGCAGAACGCAGAATATTATAAAAACTCTTACTAAAAGATTTATAATCAATTCAAAGCTCAATCCGTTGCGCACAAAATCTAAAATCATATTTTTCTCCTCTTTCCGATGACAAATCTGTCAACATTGTTATAATCTTTTATAAAATCAACTTCAAAATTTTTCTTTTCAAGAATACTTCTGATGTGCTCTCCCTGCTCTTCTCCGCACTCAAAGGCGAAAACACCGTCAGCAGCAAGGTGCTCGGTCCATTTTTCCACAAGCAAACGGTAAAAATCTAGTCCGTCATCACCGCCATCGAGTGCCATTTTAGGTTCAAGAAGAACCTCTGATTGAAGGTGAGGTATTTCCGAAGATTTTATATAAGGAGGATTTGATACAATCATGTCAAAGCAAGGTAAGTCCGCCATATCATCAACAAGAAAAACATCTCCAACAACAAGCTCTGCTGAATTTTCTCCAAGAACAGATAAAATATTTCTTCGGCATACTTCAGCAGCTCCCACTGATTTTTCAACCATAACAACTCTTGCGTCTGCAATATGCTTTTTAATTGTAATACCGATGCAGCCGCTTCCTGCACATAAATCAGCAACAATCGGTGATTTCTTATCCTTCAGATAATCAATAACATATTCACAAAGAATTTCTGTTTCAGGTCTTGGGATAAGAACATTTTCATTGACGGTTAGAGTTAAGCCGTAAAAGTCCCACTCCCCTATTATGTATTGAACAGGTGTACCTGAAAGCCTTTTTTCAATCATTCTGTATACCCTGACTGTTTCACTTTCGGTAAGAAGAGTGTTTCTGTTTAGAATGAAATCAGTTTCGCTGTAGGACAAAGCTTTTTTTATGATGATTTTAGCTTCCGCATATCCGTTTTCCTTTTCAGATAACTTTTCAGCAGAGCTTCTCAAAAGCTCATTAACCGTCATACAGCATCTTCCCCGTCTTCATCAATTACTGATGTGAATGCAGCGAGAGCAACCTCAATCATATCATCATCAGGCTCCTTTGTTGTGAGCCTTTGCATCCAGAGACCGGGTGCAGCGAGAACTCTTACAAAAAGATTATCGTGCTTTCCTGCATATCGGATAAATTCATAGCTAATACCGGTGATAAGGGGCAATATCAGCAGTTTTATTGCCATCCAGATAATTGTCTGATTGCGTAAAAACGGAAAAGCAACCGATATAGCTGATGAAATGATAACACTTATAATAATGATAACGAATATAAAGCTTGTACCGCATCTTGGATGGAATCTTGACATCTTTCTGACGTTTTCAACGGTTAAATCAAGGCCTTTTTCATAACAGAAGATTGTTTTGTGTTCTGCTCCGTGATACATAAATGTGCGTTTTATATCCTTCATAAGGGAAACAAGTGCGATATATGCTACAAAAATCGCCATTCTTATAACACCCTCAAAGAGTGCCCTGAAATTCGTGAGTGTCTCACCTGCAAGCTTATTGATAAAATCAACAGCAGCTGTCGGCAGATAGAAGAAAAGCAAAAATGCAAGAGCAATACCTAAAACCGATGCAACAGCTGTAATGGCATTCATCACTTTTTTGTTAAGATGCTCATTAAGCCATTTGTCAAGCTTCGAGGGATTTTCTTCCTCTTCAATATCTTCGAGACCGGATTTTTCAGCCGAAATCATAAGGCACTTATATCCGAACATCATTGATTCGACATAGTTAACAACACCTCTTATAAGAGGCCAGCCTAAAAATTTAATTTTGTCCTTAATATGCTTTACATCAAGCATTTCCGTGTCAATGGTGCCGTCGGTGGTGCGTACGGAAATCGCAGCTTTACCCTTCGGGTGCATCATCATAATGCCCTCTATAAGAGCCTGGCCGCCGACAGCGGTTTTACGGATAATTTGTTCATTGTCAGTTTTCATATTTTACCTCATTGTTTTACAGAATATTTTCAATTACAGACAAATCAAGTCCGTTAAAATTTTTTATAAACGAATAAAACTCTTTAATTATTTTATTATTACCGCCGATGACATCGCTTTCGATATTCAATGGCATAATCGGATCGTGCACGCTGAGTCTGAGAAGAAGCCAGCCTTTTTTATCATCGGCGTCGAAATATACTCTGATTCCTTCGTGGTTATCGTCGGCAACACGCCATCCGTCACATTTTTCAGCATAGCTCATAAGCTTATCAATTACTTTGAGTCCGTATGCCTTGAAATCCTGTTCTTTGATTTTAAATCTTATTTCCAACGCTTCAGCAGGATCTTTAAGGGTAGAAATAAGTGAGTCAAGCTTTTTGCCTTCCCGGCCGAGCTGAGCCATTTTTATTACTATCTTTGTAATAAGATATGCTCCGTCGTCAAGAAAGTAATTTTCTTTGAACGCTGCGTGGCCTGAGGTTTCCATTGCAAGAGGACAGGATATTCCGCTTTTTTCAAGTTCAAGCTGTTTATTGATTACATTTCGGTAACCTCTTTTAAATCTTAGATGAACACCGCCAAGTGAATTGTTGATAAAATCAGCAAGGCCTGTTGATGTAACGCTGTCAGTGACAATCGTGCCACCCTTGCAATTTTCAAGAGCAATAAGAGAAGCAAGTGCTACAAGGCGGTTACGGTTAATTTCTTTTCCGCTTTCATCAACGCAGCCTGCTCGGTCAACATCAGTATCAAAGATAATACCAAGATCGGCTTTGTTATTGACAGTAGCGTCGCAAATTGCTTTCATAGCATCCTTGTTTTCGGGATTGGGTGTGTGGTTTGGAAACATACCGTCCTTTTCAAGAAACTGACTGCCTGTTATATCTGCACCCAAAGGAGCAAGAACATCAGTAGCATAAAAGCCGCCTACTCCGTTTCCGGCATCAACTACAATTCTGAAGCCTGTGAGAGGCTTGTCGAAATTTTCGGCGCAAACCTCATTCTTTATCATATTTCTGAGTCTTTCGGCGTAGATTGCCATAAAATCAGCAGAAATAATATTGGGGATTAAAGTCTTTTTCTCATATTCCTCATCAGCAAGAATAAGAATTCTTTCAATATCTTCAGGGTTAAGACCGCCGTCCACAGTAAAAAATTTAAGGCCGTTTTTATCAAAAGGATGATGGCTTGCCGTTATCTGAACAGCAGCAGTACAACCCGCATCGACAGTTGTCATAAACATAGCCGGAGTGGATGCATATGAGCAATCATATATCTCTTTATCAAACTGTGCGAGTCCGTCAATTACCTGCCTTTTAATTCTCTCGGCAGATATTCTCGAATCATGACCAACAGCGATACGGTTTCCTTTATATCCTTTTTCGTCGAGCCATTTACAGAATGCTACTGTTATTTTAAAAACTGCATCATCTGTAAGTTCAACCTTGCCTTTTTCGGTCTCTACAGCAGTTCCTCTTATATCCGAACCGCTTTTAAGATAAAGATAAGAATTCATACTTACTTATTCTCCTTTTGAGTATATTTCTTCAGTTACCTTAATTAAAAATTTATACATCGGTGTAAAAGCTCTTATCGCGTAAATAAGTTCTTCCTTAATCGACCCATCATATATCTTTTTCATATCTGTTCCGGTATGTGAGAAAAGAAAATAACGGGAATTAAAATACGGTCTTATGCTTTCGTCAATTTTTTCAATACCCGGCTTATCCTTTTTAAAGCTGTCAATAAAAGGATAAGCACCGACACTGTCCATTTGTCTGAGGGCATATTTAAACTCCTTTTGTTTTTCGGAAAGAATCATTCGGAAAACTTCAAGGTCAGATGGCTGAGCATGAAAAAGTCCGACTCCGTAGGAATAGCTGTCGGGAAATACCTCAAACCACATACAAGGCATAAATCTCCACTCATGCTTATTGCGCATAAACGTACACCATACATTAGAACGGTACATTTCTTTATTTTTTGAATAACGGGTATCTCTTCTTATTCTTGACACTATTTTGGTCGGTATAAGCATCATTTTATCGTCTACAGCGTATAATTCTTCGCTGAGATCAAGAGCAAGCTGACGCATAGGCGTTATAATCTTGCTTTTGATATCTTCTTTTACCGATTCATAAAATTCTTTGTTGTCATTAAATTTGTTCAGTTCAAGAAGGAGAAATCCGTCAGGATCGAACCCTTTAAAATTTTTAGCCATATTATCAATCCTCTATGCCGTTCACTTTAAGAACTTCCTGCGCTGCAAACATAACGGCGACCTTTGCGCTGTGGAAATTAAGACCACCCTGAAGCCAGACTGCATAAGGCTCACGTAAAGGTGCATCAGCAGAAAGCTCAATTGAGGAGCCGAGAGTAAATGCACCTGCAGACATAATGACCTTACTGTCATAACCGGGCATTTCCCAGGGCTCAGGTGTAACGAATGAATCAACGGGAGCACCCTTTTGAAGTCCCTGGCAGAAGGCAATAAGATTCTTTTCTTCACGAAGTCTCACAGCCTGAATAATGTCGTGTCTTGTCTCCCCTACCGACGGCGTGGGATCGAAGCCCATAAGAGTGAAAAGAGCCGATGTAAATGCGGCTGTCTTAAGCGCTTCGCCTACAACATGAGGCCCATTGAATATACCCATAAACAAATCTCTGCTTTGGCCGAGTGTAGCTCCTACCTCTCTGCCGAGACCAGGAGTTGTTAAACGGTATGCGCAAAGATCGATGCACTTCTTTGTGCCTGCGATGTAACCTCCGGTTTTAGCAATTCCGCCACCGGGATTTTTAATAAGAGAGCCTGCAATAATGTCAGCGCCGTATTCAAGAGGTTCTGCTGTCTGTACAAACTCACCGTAGCAGTTATCAACCATTACAACAGCTTTTGAGTTTTCATGAACTATTTTTGCAATTTCTCCGATTTCTTCAACTGAGAGGCTAGGTCGCATTGTATAACCGCGG
>JAZUMO010000003.1:0-49800 GCA_045603665.1 Acutalibacteraceae bacterium | reverse complement strand
ACCAATTATGTAAGGTTCTTCGCCCGCATTCTTTAAAACCTCGAGTGCTTTTTCGGCATCCTCTTTTGCTACAACAATGCTCATACCTACGCCCATATTAAAGGTATTGAACATATCACGCTCGGTGATATTGCCTTCCTTCTGAATAAGCTTGAAAATAGGAAGAACCTTTACATCGGCTTTGTTAATCTTAGCACCTAAGCCGTCGGGAATAGAGCGGGGAATATTTTCGTAGAAGCCGCCGCCTGTAATGTGGGAAATACCCTTAACATTTACTTTTTCAATAAGAGCAAGAACCGGCTTCACATAAATCTTTGTGGGTACGAGTAATGCTTCTGCAATGCTCTTGCCGCCGAGCTCATCACGGGGCACATAAAGTTCGGGATTATTGTTGTCAATATCAAAAACCTTACGGCATAAGCTGAAACCGTTGGAGTGAATACCTGTTGAGGGAAGTGCGATAACCACATCACCTGCAGCCATCTTGCTGTTGTCGATCATTTTGGGTTTGTCTACCACACCGACTGCGAAACCTGCAAGGTCATAATCCTCCTCGGGCATAAGTCCGGGATGTTCTGCAGTTTCACCGCCGATAAGGGCTGCACCTGACTGTACACAGCCTTCGGCAACACCGCTTACAATTTCTGCAATCTTCTCGGGTACATTCTTGCCGCAGGCAATATAGTCAAGGAAGAACAAAGGCTTTGCACCCACACAGATAATGTCGTTTACACACATAGCAACTGCGTCAATACCGATCGTGTCGTGCTTGTCCATAAGAATAGCGAGCTTGACCTTTGTGCCGCAGCCGTCTGTACCTGAAACAGAGACGGGATGCTCCATTCCGGCGATGCTGCTGAGATCAAAGCAGCCTCCGAAGCCGCCAACGTCATCCACGGAACCCTCGTTACGGGTTCTTGCGACATGCTTTTTCATCAGTTCAACTGATTTATAACCTGCAGTAATATCAACACCTGCAGCCGCATAGCTTGCTGAAAAAGAATTTTTATGATCCATAATTCATTCTCCTGTATTTTTTTCGTTTTATTCTTTGCCGGTCCAACAATAGGTGCATACCTTGTCAGCCGGAAGCCCTATAGCTTTTATAATTCCGTCAATAGACTGGAATTCCAGAGAGGTGAAATGTAATTTTTCACAAATTGCACTTCTCAGTTTTTTACCACGCTCAGTTGAAGAGTCACTGTATTCGCTGATATGATTGAAGCCCTCTTCACCTTCAAGGTCAGAAATAATGCTTCTTGCAATAAGCTCCATTTCTGAGGTCGCTCTTGAGAAGTTGAGGTATCTGCAGCTGTACATAATAGGCGGACAGGCCGAACGGATATGAACCTCTTTGGCTCCGTTTTCATAAAGGAACTCAACTGTTTCACGCAGCTGTGTGCCTCGTACGATACTGTCATCGACAAAGAGAAGCTTCTTTCCGTGGATAAGATCATGGACGGGAATCTGCTTCATTTTTGCCACCCTGTTTCTTTCATTCTGGTTAGCGGGAGTAAAGCTTCGTGACCATGTCGGTGTGTACTTTATAAAGGGACGTGCAAACTGGATTCCGCTTGCGTGAGCATAACCGATAGCGTGAGGCGTGCCGGAGTCGGGAATACCGCTGACATAGTCGATGTCCTGGGCGATACCGTTGCTGCGGTCGGTTTCAGCCATAATTTTGCCGTTTTTATATCTCATTACCTCAACATTTACACCCTCATAGCAGGAGGTAGAGTAGCCGTAGTAAGACCAGAGGAAGGCACAGATTTTTATTTCCTTACCTGCTTCCTTTAAAACTCTGAAGCTGTCGGCTGTGAACTCGACCACTTCGCCCGGTCCGAGCTCCTTATAGTCGTCATAGCCTAATTTCTTATACGCAAAGTCTTCAAATGAAACGCAGTAACCGTTTTCGTTGGAGCCTATAAGAACAGGTATTCTTCCTAATTTGTCACGGGAAGCGATGATTCTGCCGTCGTCGGTAAGAATCAGAATTGATGCTGTTCCGTCAATGAGACTTTGGGCATATGAGATACCGTCAGCAAAGCTGTCCTTCTGGTTGATAAGTGCAGCAACAAGCTCGGTTGAGTTGATGCCTTCGTTGGTTACGGCGCCGAAATGACCGCCGTTTGAAAAGAGAAACTCTTCGACCAATTTTTCTCTGTTGTTTATCAGACCGATAATACAGATGGCATAAAGTCCGAGCTTGGAGCGTACAAGCAAAGGCTGTGCATCAGAATCACTGATGCACCCTATTGCTGCTGTTCCCTTCATCGTGTTTGAAATGTTTTCAAACTTTGTTCTGAAGGGTGAATTTTCAATTTTATGAATTTTACGTTGTAAGCCTTTTTTCTCGTCGTATGCGGCCATACCGCCACGGCGGGTACCAAGGTGAGAGTGATAGTCAGTACCGAAGAATACATCTAAAACCGTATCGCTTTTACTGACTGCGCCAAAAAAACCACCCATAGAATATACCTCTTAACTTAATTGGAAATTTATGCAAAGAAAAGCTCTGAAAGTGTCATGGGATCGATATATTTGCCGTCCTTGTAAACACGCATATTGCCTGATGCGATTTCGTCAATAAGCATTACGTTGCCTTCGGGGTCATAACCGAATTCGAATTTGATATCATAAAGAACGAGGCCCTTTTCCTTGAGGTCATCAGCAACGATCTGAGTGATTTTCTGTGTCATTTCCTTGATGTCATCGTACTGCTTGTCTGTCATAACACCAAGAGCAACGAGAGCATCCTTGATTACGAGGGGGTCACCCTTTTCGTCGTTTTTGAAGGTCATTTCAACATATGCGGGAAGGTCAGCGCCTTCTTCAATATAATCACCGTAACGGCGGATGAAGCTGCCTACTGCCTTGTGGCGGCAGATAACCTCGAGGCCGTGACCGAATACCTTTGCGGGAAGAACCTCCATTGTGGTGTCGGCAAGGTTTGCATTTACATAATGAGTTTTAATGCCTGCGGCATTAACCTTTTCAAAGAAATAAATTGACATACGAAGGTTAACATCACCAACGCCGTCGATTGTAAGACCTACTGAATTTTCGCCCGGATCAAAAACGCCGTCTTTGCCTGTGCAATCGTCCTTGAACTTAAGAAGGTAGTTGCCGTTTTCGAGCTTGTATACGTCCTTTGTTTTGCCTGTGTAAATTTTTTCCATTGTTAAAACCTCCGTTTATTAATTTAGTTGTTATATTCAAGTTCTGTCTTTTTGTTTTTTTCGAGAACTGTTTTTGTGTCGTTATCTCTTTTTTCTTTAAGCTTGGCTGCGAGAGCTTCGTCTGTAACAGCGAGAATTTCAATTGCAAGAAGGGCTGCATTTACCGCTCCGTCGATAGCTACCGTGGCAACGGGAATGCCTGAGGGCATCTGAACAGTTGAAAGAAGGGCATCAATACCGTCGAGATATTTTGATTTCATAGGGATGCCGATAACGGGAAGGGTTGTGTTTGCGGCAATAGCTCCTGCAAGGTGAGCTGCCATGCCTGCTGCGGCGATGATTACACCGAAACCGTTTTCACGTGCTGAGGAGCTGAATTCCTTTGCTTCCTCGGGTGTGCGATGAGCGGAATAAATGTGCATTTCGCAGGGGACACCGAATTGCTTGAGGGTGTCGCAAGCCTTTGAAACAACAGGTAAATCGCTGTCGCTGCCCATAATAATAGCAACTTTTTTCATTGTAAAACCTCCTGAAATAAATTTCAAATAAAAAAGGGCACACTTATCTAAGGAAAAGTCCTTTGACAAGTTGCCCAGACGGTCGACATAAACGGCTAAAGCCTCATTTCAAGTTCTTTGATTCACCGTGGTGCTCCACTTAAAAACCGTCAGTTTCAAAGAACCGGATATTTGCTTTTGAAAGTCGGTTTCTTAAGAAACTCACCTTTTGAATTATAGCATAAAAAAAGAATTTTTGTCAATGAAAAATGAGGTCAAAAAGGTTTTTTGGTAATAAGGACAAAATTGCTCTTTTGAGGTGGATATTCCTTGTTAGTTTTGTATTCAGGCACGGATATTTTTCGGAATAAAATATTGACATCGGAGATTTAAAATGATAAAGTTAAATCAATGACTAAAGTCATATTTTGAGAGCAATACTTATTACAGTACCATTAAGGAGGAATTAATATGGAACTTAAAGGCTCAAAAACCGAAAAAAATCTTATGGCTGCTTTCTCAGGTGAATCTGAGGCAAGAAATAAGTACACTTATTTTGCTTCTGTAGCAAAGAAGGAAGGCTATCAGCAGATTGCCGCCATTTTTGAAGAGACAGCAAACAACGAAAAGGAACACGCAAAAATGTGGTTCAAGGCTTTAGGCGGACTCGCAGATACAGCCGCTAACCTTAAATCTGCCGCTGCAGGTGAAAACTACGAATGGACAGATATGTATGCTACTTTTGCAAAGGAAGCAGAGGAGGAAGGCTTCAAAGAGCTTGCAGCAAAATTCAGAATGGTGGCTGAAATTGAAAAGAGCCACGAGGAACGTTACTTAAAGCTTCTTAATAATGTTGAAATGCAGGCTGTTTTCGCAAAGAGTGAAGAGATTATGTGGGAATGCCGTAACTGCGGTCATCTCGTAATCGGCAAAAAGGCTCCCGAAATCTGCCCCGTATGTGCTCATCCTCAGAGCTATTTCGAGGTAAGAAAAGAGAACTATTAATCTGTTTTATTGAAGGAGGTGCCCGAGGGCGCCTCTTTTTTTGTTAAAATTCTTGCTATTTTTCCTTCGTGGGCATATAATGTAAAGTGAAAAATCAGAACGGAGAAAAGATATGAAATACAAATTTGATTTTGAAAGCAAAGCAGTTGTAATAACAGGCGGCGCAAGCGGTATCGGCCTCGAATGTGCAAGGGCTTTTCTGCAGCAGGGTGCTACGGTTCTTCTTGCCGATTACAGCGAAGAAAATCTTGATTCGGCACAGCAGAAACTTAAAGAAGATTATCCCGAAGGAAAGGTCTTTTTCCTTAAGTGTGACATCACCGACAAAAATCAGCGGGCAAAGCTTTTAAGCACCGTAAAAGAGAAAATGGGTTCAGCGGACATACTCGTCAATAATGCGGGTGTCGGAAGAAGCGTTTACAGTATAAACGAAACTGAGGAAGATTGGTCGAGAGTGCTTGATATCAATCTGTCCGCACACTTTTTTATGTGTCAGGAATTTGCAAAGGAATTCTTTATTCCCGTAAAGAAGGGCAAGATAGTCAATATGTGTTCCCTCGGCGGTATTTTAGGCATCCCCGCTTCTGCTGCATACAGCGCAAGCAAGGGAGCTCTTATACAGACCACAAAAACTCTTGCTTGTGAATGGGCAAGGTTTGGTATTCAGGTCAATGCCGTTTGCCCGGGCTTTGTCGAGACTCCTCTTATAGCCGATAATATGGCAAATGAAAGATGGATGGGATATATGACCTTGAGAACTCCTGCCGGACGTCTGGCTAAAGCGGAGGATGTAGCCGGTGCAGTATTGTTCCTTTCATCAGGTATGGCAGATTTTATAACAGGTGCATCACTTATTGTTGACGGAGGCTTTTCAAGTGGCTCGTAAGTTTAAAATAAAGGTGAAAGAAAAAAACGATGATTCTTCAGTAAAAAAAGAGGTTTTTACTCCCGAAAAAGCAGTGTCTGAAACCGGCGTAAAAAAGGAAGTTTTTAAACCGCGTGAGGAATACATTTCGGCAAAAAAAGACGGTGCTGAACCTGAAAAAGTTTATCCTGACGAGGAAGAAGCAACACCTTTTCCGGAAATGGAAGAGGTTGAAGCTGACTATTTATCTGATGAAAAAGATACATCTTTTACAGTGACGAAAAAGACTGAAAATAAAGGGGAAGCTTTTCCTGCCAAAAGAAAAAAGAATATTGTTTTCTATTTTACCGATCAGCAGAGATGGGACACCTTCAACGAGAAAATTATGCCTAATCTGATGTTCCTGGCCGAGGACGGCGTTACCTTTGATAACTGCTTTACCTGTCAGCCTGTATGCGGACCTGCGAGAGCTTGTCTGCAGTCAGGTGTTTATGCTACTGAGACGGGCTGCTTTAAAAACGACATAGCCTTGCCCGTTGACACACATACTCTCGCTGATTGTTTCAGCACAGCGGGTTATGAAACGGCATACATAGGAAAATGGCATCTTGCATCGGACAAGGATAATGATTACAAAAAATCACCAGTTCCCAAGGAAAGACTCGGCGGTTATTCTTATTTCAGAGGTGCTGATGTTCTCGAATTCACCTCCGATAGCAAAGGAGGTTACATCTTTGATGAAAACGGAGAAACTATTGAATTTTCCGGTTACCGTGCAGACTGCATAAATGATTTCGCATTGGAATATATTGAAAATTATTCTTCGGATAATCCGTTCTTTATGTTTATATCACAACTGGAGCCTCATCATCAGAATTCCAGTCGTCATTTTGAGGGATATCCTGATACGGTGAGCTCTTTTGCCGATTATCCCATACCCGAAGAGCTTACATATTTCAGGGGAAACTACGAAAAGGAGTATGCCGATTATCTTTCTGCTGTCAACCGAATCGACTATAATCTCGGACTGCTTGTTGCTAAATTGAAGGAAAAAGGTATCTATGAGGATACGGTTATTGTCTTTACCTCCGATCATGGCTGTCATTTCAAAACAAGAAATGCGGAATATAAGCGCTCTTGTCACGACAGCAGCACCCATGTACCTCTAGTCATAAGAGGCGGTGAATATAGGGGCGGTCTTATTGACAGACGGCTTGTAAGTCTTATTGACCTTCCCGTTACCCTTCTTTCAATAGCGGGTATAACTGCACCCGGCCATTTCAAGGGAATAGACCTTGCAGGTGAAAGGAGAAGGCAGGAGGTTTATATACAGATAAGTGAAAGCAAGTGTGCGAGAGCTGTAAGAACAAAGCAGTATCTTTATTCCGTAAGCGTTCCCGGCTATATTGCAGGTATGACTTCAAAGAGCTCTCCTGTATACACGGAGGAATATCTTTACGATCTGGAAAACGATCCGATGCAGCTTCATAACCTTATAAAGGATCCGCAGTATAAAATAGTGCGTTCGGCAATGAAAAAGACTCTTCTTGAGCAGATGAAAGCCGCAGAAGGTGTCAAGGCGGTAATCCTTCCTGCGGTTACGGTAAGTAAAAAATAGTTAAACATCAAAAATCCCACAGAGCTTTCTCTGTGGGATTTCGTTATATTCGGATTATTTCTTTTCGCCGTAGCTGAAGCCGGTCTGGGGAGCCTGAGGCTGAACGGGCTGCAGATAAATATAAACGGGAGGCTGCTGTGTATAAACAGCAGGTGCGCCGGGATAAGCGGGATAAACAGGTTGATAAACAGGCTGCTGAGGTTGTGCAGGCTGTGCGGTCTGCTGAGCTTTTGATTTTTTTGGTTGAGCCTTTGCCTGCTCCGGAGTGAGGACGATGTCTTCGGGCTTTTCGTTGGGCTTTGAGTCGATAATCTGCTGAAGGAGCTTAATGATTTCGCTCATTCCCTTAAAGATAACACCGATAACAAGTCCTGCAACAAGGCAAAGTGTGAAATATACGAAGGCGAGGTCATCGGAAAGAGCAGCAACAACTGCACCTGCAGCTGCACCGACACCTACAGAAATATATGCAAGGACATTGAGTGTTTTTGCAAAGGGGTTTCTTCCGATACGGTCAACACCGTTTGAAGCCTTGATAAGTGCTTCGTATTCTTCATCGGTAACGATGATGGGAGTTGTTTTGTTACCGTCGGTTTTATAAGTGAGACCCCATGCCTGAAGATCGGCGTCCTTTTTTTTGTAATATTCTTCCGCCTGGATTCTTTTCAGCTCAAGAATTTTATTTTCGACCTGTTCTAACATTATAAATCATCCTTTCGGTAATAATTGATTCTATTCTCTAATAGATTATCATATTTTTTCAAAATGTTCAATAGGAAAATCAAAAAAATAAAAAGACAGAAGGCAAATTCCATTATTTACATTCTGCAAATTCTTTCTTTTGTGTTAGAATTGAGCTTGAGGAAAAGCCTTTTATCCGAACAAAAACAAAGAAAGGACAGCAGGAATGATGATTTCTGCTGATGATTGAAATTACTATGAAAAAAACAATAAAAGCACTTTTGCTTGTGATGATGCTTTGTGTATCTTTCTGCTTTTTGAGCTCCTTTACTTTAGCTGCTGACGCTTCGTCGAAGGCGGGCAAGGTAGCTACTGAAAGCACAGCACTTAATTTAAGAAAAAATGCATCCACCTCATCTGCGGTGGTAAAGCAGATGAAAAAGGGCAAATACCTTACTTTGCTTAAAAAAGAAGGCTCCTTCTGGAAGGTCGAATATGCCAAAGGGAAGACAGCCTATGCACACGCAGATTATATAAAGACGGTTTCCTCAAAGGTAATGACCGTCGCCACAAAAAGCGGTAATCTCAATGTGCGCTCCTCTGCAAGTGCCACGTCGGAAATAAAGACAACTCTTCCGAAGGGAACTGTTGTTCTGAAGCTTTCCGAGAAAAACGCTTTTACAAAAATTCTTTATAACGGCTCAAAAACAGGATATGTAAGCTCAGCTTATCTTTCTGAGCTTGCTCAGACGGGGAATTACAAAAAAATTACTTTTTCTGTGCCTTCCTTCAAGCAGACCGATTCCCGTTGGGCTGATATTAAAATAGGAACTCAGGGTGATACAATCAGGTCAAGCGGCTGCACCACAACGGCTCTTTCAATGACCGAAAGCTTCCATCTGGGAAAAAACGTTACTCCGGCTGATATGGTTAAAAAGCTTTCTTACTCTTCCTCAGGTATGCTTTACTGGCCTTCTGATTATACTACTGAGCTAGTATCCTCTTCGGATTATCTTTCAAAAATTTATTCTGTGCTCAGCAAAGGGAAACCTGTTATTTTAGGTATGAAAAAATCCGGCGGCACTCAGCATTGGGTGGTCATTACGGGTCATACAAAAGAGGCTTCGGTTCTTTCTGCAGGGAACTTTACAATCAACGACCCCGGCTCTAAAACGAGAACCTTATTGAGTGAGTTTGTTTCCGCTTATCCCATAGCCTATAAAATTGCTTATAGAAAATAACATCCCCTGCGGTATTGATATTCCTTTATGATTATTGTATAATTTTATAAAAGATATGAAAAGGAGAAGGAATATGAAAAACAAAGGTAAATCGGCAACAAAAACCATTCTTATAATTTTTGCGGTAATCATATTTTTACTCGCTCTTATAATTGTGCCCTGCAAGGTAGCTACGACGGTGAGCGACGGAATCTCGGTTTCGTCTCACTCCTCCTCAAAGCCTTTGCTTGTGGCGCATCGAGGCTTTTCCTCAATTCGCCCCGAAAACACAATGTCCGCTTTTCACGCTGCCGCTGAGGCAGGCTTTGACGGCTATGAGTTTGATATTCATACCACAAAGGACGGAGAGTGGGTAGTAATGCACGATGACACCGTGGACAGAATGACCGACGGCACAGGCAATGTGGAGGATTTCACTCTCGAGGAAATCCGTAAGCTTAACTTTGATGCAGGTAACGGATTAAAGCACCTTGAAAATCTTGTGGAAAGGGAGACTGTTTCCACTCTTGAGGAAACCTTGTTTTATGCCGAAGAGTACGGTATTATTCCCGTTATTGAAATCAAGAAGTGCGATATAAAATATCTTGCTGATATAAAGGCATGTCTTGATGAAAAAGGTCTTTCGAAAAAGGCTGTTATTATCTCCTTTACCAAGGAATATATGGAGGCCTACCGTGCTCTTGACAGTGAGGCAGAAATGCTTTATCTTTCCCATGATCCTTCAAAAGAAGATATTGATTGGTGCAAGGAAAACAATTTCGGCATCAACTTTAACCACAAAAATTTCTATAAATGTGCTTCTGCCATAAGCTATGCTGAAAAGCAGGACGTGAAGATAGCTGTGTGGACGGTGGACAATACTATATATAAGGATATTATGGTGCTCTTCGGGGCAGAGATTATTACAACAAACAAAATTAAACCTGTGCAGAAATGATTTTTGAAGGTGTATTTTTCAAAATAATATTGCATTTTTTATTTCGAAGTAGTATTCTATAATGTGAGTAAAATATATTATGGAAAGGGTGTACTTGTATGAAAAAGATAATTACTGTTACGGGTATGCATTGCGGTCACTGTGCCAAAGCAGTAGAAAATGCTCTTGTCGAAATTGAAGGAATTTCAAAGGCAAAGGCTGACCTCGAAAAAAATGCTGTCACAGCTTCGATGAAAAAGGATGTTGACGACAAGCTTATAATTGAGGCTATCGAAAAAGCAGGCTTTACCCCCGGCGAAATCACAATAAAAGAAGGCTTATTCTCATAAGCTCCGAAAAGAATATAAAAAAGGAGAATTACAATGGCTAAAGAAAAAGTAAAAAAAGAAAAGCCCGTAAATGACCATCCTAATAAAATAGGTATCAAGGAAGCGGCAGGTTATACTATTGCCGAAGCCGGTAATATGTTTAACCTTACTTATGTTTCAAGCTTCCTCAAGGTTTTTCTTACTGACGTTATCGGTATTTCTGCCGGTAAAGCAGGTACTATGTTTATGGTAACCCGTATATGGGACTGTATCAATGACCCCATCTGGGGTGCTATGGTTGCAAAAAGAGCACCGAGTGCAAATGGAAAGTTCCGTCCTTATCTCAAATGGGTAGCTTTCCCTCTTGCTCTTTCGACTCTTCTGTGCTTTGCACCTTATCATCAGCTTGGTCTCGGTGAGGGAGTGCTTCTTCTTCTCGCTTATGTTACATATATTTTCTACGGTATGATGTATACCGGTATGAACATCCCCTTTGGCTCTCTTGCGTCGGTTATTACCGATGACCCGGCGGGCAGAAGCCTTCTTTCTACCTTCCGTAGCATCGGTTCAGGCATCGGCGGTGCAGTTGTTCTTTTCATTGCACCTATGTTTATTTATAATAATGTTACTGTAGACGGCAAAGAGGTTCAGCAGGCAGACGGCAACAAGATGTTTATATTCGGCGTGGCTATGGCTGTTCTCTCACTTATCTTCTATCTCTGGGGCTACAAATCCACTAAAGAAAGAGTTCCCTCTGAGGCAGAGCCGAAAATCGACTTCAAGGCAACATATCTCGGCCTTCTCAAGTCAAGACCCTTCGTTACCGTTGCTCTTGCCGGTGTGCTTATCAGCGGTCAGCTTCAGTTCGGCTCCTTCAATGCTTATCTTTACAAAAACTATTTTGAAAATACAAATCTCAGTATGCTCGGTACAGTCTGTACCTATCTTCCCACCGTTCTTCTTCTTCCCTTTATCGGTAAGCTTTCAGCAAAGTACGGTAAGAAGGAGCTTTGCGGCAAGGCTACCATCGTGTCAGCCATCGCCTCCGTTGCTATCGCTATCGTAGCAAACAATCAGTCAATCCTCAATATGCTCAATCCTGAAACAGGCAGACTTCCCGCATGGATTTATATGACAACTCTCTTTATCATCGGTATGGGCTATACCTTCGTAAGTCTTACCTGCTGGGCAGTTGTTATGGACGTTATTGATTATCAGGAATATGCTACAGGCATCAGAAACGAAAGCGCTGTATATGCAGTTTACACCTTCTCACGTAAGTTTGGTCAGACCATCGCCGATACTCTCGGTCTTTATCTTCTTCAGTGGGCAAGGTATGATAAGGATGTTGCAGGTATAGGTTTCATTGAAGCTAACGGAACAAGTAAGAAAATTATGTTCATCTGCACCATTATTCCTGCTTTTGTTTACACAGGCGTATGGCTTCTTATGCGCTTCGGATATCCTCTTACAAAGGAAAGACTTGAGCCTATCTATGCTCATGTAAGAGCAAAGAGAGAAGAGGCTGCAAAGGAAGCATAAGCTGATTACGGCAATTGAAAATGAAAATCCCACAGAGAACGGAAAGCTCTGTGGGATATTTTTATTCTGCTTTTAATCTGCGGATTATTTCAATTCCTTCCTCGTAACCCTGATAATACATTTTAAGAACGGCGTCTGTATCCTTAGTGAGAGTTTTCATACCGAAACAGCTTTCGGGCTCAACGATAATCACTCTTCCGTCACTTTCAAGCTGTGCAAGCTCTGCCAGAGACTCTGCATTTCTTTTGTGCAGGGTTTCGGCAAGCTGGAGGATTTCGGGATACCGTCCCGGAATTTTTCGTAGTAAGGGCAGATATTCCATGGGCTGAAGATAATCCTTTCTCGGCTTGGTGAGCACGACAATGAGCTTATCGCAGCCGTCTGCAAAGGCTTTTTTATAGGGGATAGGGTCAGCAAGGCCTCCGTCGTAATAATCTTCACCGTCAATGCTTATCGGCTTGCATACGAGAGGCAGACAGCAGGTCGCTTTCAGATAGATGTAGTCATTTTTTACAAACTTGCTTTTATCTATATAGCAGGCCTTTCCGTCTCTTGCCCGTGTTACAACAAGCTTGAAAACAGATTCGGACGACAGGGCAGTATCAAAGTCTAGGGGATTTTCTCCGTCCTCGTTGCTGAGCGTTGAATAAAGGTAATCGAGGTTGAGAAAGGAGCCGTTTTTCAGAAAGGATTCTACGCCCAAAAGCTCTTTGCGCATAAAGTATTCGTGGTAAAAGGTGAGGGTACGGCCACGCTGCTTTGCGATGTAGGTTATGAGGTTGGCTGCACCTGCAGAAACTCCGAGACAATAATCAACCGTAAAGCCTTCATCCAGAAAAGCGTCGTAAATACCGCTGGAAAAAACTCCTCTTATTCCTCCGCCGACATCAATTATACCTGTCATATCACTAATCCACCTGCCTTTATTTTTGATAATTATAAAATTTTTGCTTCTTATTGTCAATATTTTTTATTATTGCCGCAAGTTTTCTTTTATAATCTCTTGCAAGATAGGCGGATTGCTTGTATAATGAATAATTATCAATTTATTTCCGGAGGGAAAGTAATGACTAAACAAAGACGAGCCGGTGTGCTTATGCACATATCCTCCTTACCGGGCAAATATGGTATAGGGGTTATGGGTAAGGATGCCGTCGGTTTTATACACAGACTCGACAGGGGAGGCTTTCATCTGTGGCAGGTGTTACCTCTCAACCCCGTTGACGAGACGGGCTCTCCTTATTGCTCATGCAGTGCTTTTGCGGGTAATATCAGCCTTATCGACCCGGAATGGCTTTATGAAAAAAAGCTTATAAGTGAAAGCACCCTCAAAGAAAACGAATACAGCGGAACAATCTACACCGCTGATTATGCCTTCGCTTATGAAAAGAGAATGAAGACACTCTGTGAGGCTTATAAAAACCTTTCAGATGCGGAAAAAGAGGTAGTTGCTGTCTTCGCCGTACAAAATGTTTGGGCAGAGGATTATGCTTATTATATGGCATTGAAGGCCTTTCACGATGAAAAACCCTGGTGGGAATGGGAAGACAGATACGCAAGGTATGAAAAGGCGCAGAAGGAAAAAGAAAAATTCAGGGATGAAATTGATTTTTATCTCTTTACTCAATATGTTTTCTTTACTCAATGGCGTACTCTCAAGGAATATGCAAACAGCAAGGGCATCGGTATTCTCGGTGATATGCCCATTTATGTAAGCCGTGACAGCGCCGACGTATGGAGCGAAAGAGGTCTTTTTGAAATTAATGAAAAGAGCCTTGCTCCCACCGAGGTTTCGGGTGTACCTCCCGATTATTTTTCCGAGGAAGGTCAGCTCTGGGGCAATCCTCTTTATAATTGGGAAATGATGGAAAAGGAAAAGTACGCCTGGTGGATAAAGAGACTGACAGCGGCACTTAAGCTTTATGACCGAATAAGAATTGACCATTTCAGAGCCTTCGCCTCCTATTGGGCAGTACCTGCCGAGAGTAAGACAGCAAAAATCGGCAAATGGATTGACGGCCCCGGAATGAAGCTCTTCAATGAGGTTAAAAAGCAGATACCCGAGGCAGATATTATTGCTGAGGATCTCGGTACCTTCGGCGAAGATGTTGTGAAGCTTTTAGAGGACACACAGTTCCCCGGTATGAGAGTAATTCAGTTCGGCTTCGATCCGAACGGTGACAGCTCCCATCTCCCTCATAACTATCCTAAAAATTCTGTTGCCTATGTGGGTACCCACGACAACAATACAATTTTGGGCTGGCTGTGGGAAGCGGACGAAAACGAAAGGAAATATGCTCTTCGTTATTGCTGCTATGGCGGAAACAACTGGGGTGAAGGCGGTCATTACAGCGGCTCATGCCGGGCTGTTATCGAAAGTGTATGGCGAAGCAGTGCTGATACAGCCATAGTTGCCGTTCAGGATATGTGCGGCTTTGGTGCAGATGCCAGAATGAATACTCCCGGCACAAGTGAAAAGAACTGGAAAATCCGATTGAGTACCGATGCTCTCGATGCAATTGACTACGATTATTACAGAGAGATAAACACGGTTTACAGAAGGTATTACTAAGGGTACAAAATGGAAAGTTATATAGGAATAATCGTGATGTTTCTTGTCCTGTTCATCGTTTACCGGCAGGAGAAACAGCAGATGATAAGAAGAATAATAAATAAAAGGAAAGGTGCGGGAAGTCAGATGCTTAAATTAGCCGAAAACTTTCTGGGTAAGAGATGTATTTTTTATACATTTAATAATCAGATTATAGGCACTGTCAAGGAAATCGGTGAAAACGGTATCCTTATCGAAGAAAAAGATAATTTACAGATAATCAACCCCGATTATATTGTAAGAATGAGAGAATACCCCAAAAACAAAAAGGGTAAGTATAAAGATGTGGTTTTAGACTGAAAGGAAGATATAAATGATGGAAATTATCAATCACGGTGTGCATCTTGTTGACGGCAGAATCCTTGTTGAAGGAACTGCCGAAGAGCAGAAGGCAAAGCTTTCTTCGATGGGTCTTTCTCCTCGTGAAGACAGAAACGGCACCATTGCTTATTCAATACTCAATGCTCACAACACAAAAAAAGACGATGAAAAAATGAGAATTAAATTTGATTCTCTTATTTCTCACGACATTACCTATGTCGGCATTATTCAGACAGCAAGAGCCAGCGGTCTTAAGGAGTTTCCGATTCCTTATGCTCTTACCAACTGTCATAACAGCCTTTGTGCCGTAGGCGGCACCATTAACGAGGATGACCACGTTTTCGGTCTTTCTGCTGCAAAGAAATACGGCGGTATTTATGTTCCTGCAAACCAGGCTGTTATTCATCAGTATGCCCGCGAAATGATGACGGGCTGCGGAAAAATGCTTCTCGGCTCAGACAGCCATACCCGTTACGGTGCTATGGGTACCATGGGCGTCGGTGAAGGCGGCCCTGAGCTTGTAAAGCAGCTTCTTTCAAACACCTGGGATGTTAATCCTCCGCAGGTAGTTCTTGTATATCTGGAAAATGCTCCTAAAAGGGGAGTAGGTCCTCACGATGTGGCTATCGCTCTTTGTGGTGCTGTGTTCAAGGAAGGACTTGTTACAAACAAGGTTCTTGAATTTGTTGGCCCCGGTGTAAAAAATCTTTCAATGGATTTCAGAATCGGCATCGATGTTATGACCACTGAGACAGCCTGTCTGTCCTCAATCTGGGAAACAGATGACACTGTAAAGGATTTCTATACCGTACACGGTAGACCTTCCGATTATAAAGCTCTTTCACCAGAAAGAGTCGCCTTCTATGATATGGCAATCAGAGTTGACCTTTCAAAGATCGAAAGTATGATTGCTCTTCCCTTCCATCCTTCAAACGCCTACACTATTCATCAGCTTCAGGAAAATCCCGAAATTCTCTTTGAGGTTGAAAAGGCCGCAAAGGCACAGTTCGGCGATAAGGTTGACTTCAGACTTTATGATAAGGTTAAGGACGGTAAAATTTATATTGATCAGGGTGTTATTGCAGGCTGTGCAGGCGGTATGTTTGAAAATATCTGCGAGGCGGCAGCCATTCTTGATGGCAGGAGTACAGGTGACGGATATTTTAATCTTTCCGTTTATCCTTCAAGCGTACCTGTAAATCTTGCTCTTCTCAGAAACGGAGTGCAGGCAAAGCTTCTTGAAGCCGGTGCAGTATTCAAGCCCTGCTTCTGCGGTCCTTGCTTCGGTGCAGGTGATGTTCCTGCAAACAACGGTCTTTCTATCCGTCATACTACCCGTAACTTCCCCAACAGAGAAGGCAGTAAGCCCGGTGACGGACAGCTCGCTTCCGTTGCCCTCGTTGACTCGCGTTCAATCGCCGCAACTGCTCTTAACAAGGGTGTTCTTACCGCTGCAACAGATATTGAAATTCCTGAATATGACAGCACATACACCTTTGAAAAGGGAGTTTATGAAAGGAGAGTATATCAGGGCTTCGGCAAGGCCGAAAAGGAAGCTGAGCTTCGCTTCGGCCCTAACATAACTGACTGGCCCGAAATGTATGCTCTTGAGGATAATCTTCTTTTAAAGCTCGCCTGCGTAATTCATGATGATGTTACAACAACCGATGAGCTTATTCCTTCGGGTGAAACCTCATCCTACCGTTCAAATCCCTTGAAGCTTGCTGAGTTTGCTCTTTCCCGCCGTGAACCCGAATACGTTGCAAGAGCAAAGGCAGTTGCTGCCGAAGAAAAGAAGAGAAGAGAAAGCTCTTCCGAAGAGGTCAATGCTGTTCTATCTAAGGTGTGTGAAAATTCTGACGAAGCAGCAAAGCACACTCAGTTCGGCTCTTGTGTATTTGCCTGCCGTCCCGGTGACGGCTCTGCAAGAGAGCAGGCTGCCTCATGCCAGAAGGTGCTGGGTGGCTTCGGCAATATCTGCTATGAATTTGCAACCAAGCGCTACAGAAGCAACTGCATAAACTGGGGCATTCTTCCCTTTACTATTGATAAGGACAGAGAGTTCAATTACAGCCACGGCGACTATGTTTTTGTTCCCGGTATAAGAGATGCAATCAGAAACGGCAAGGAAGAAATCCCTGCTAAGGTAATTACAGCTGATGGTACTGAAGATATCACTCTTTATGTAAAAGGACTTACCGAGGAAGAGAAAACCATTATTCTTGAAGGCTGTCTTATGAATTATTACAAGGCACAGAACAAATAATAGTAATATCTTTTTCAAAAAAATTGATTTTACCCCTTTACTTTTCAAAATCTCTGTGTTATAATCTTTGAGCATTATGCCGATTTCTCGGTTTGCGGGTAAAAATTCACCTGCCGCAAGCTGGGGGTTTGGCGAATGAAATATTTTTATGAGGTGAAAAACCATGATGACAAAAGAACAGAAAACCGCAATTATCAAAGAATACGCTGCTCACGAAGGTGACACAGGTTCACCCGAGGTACAGATTGCTCTTCTTACTTACAGAATCAACAATCTTACTGAGCACCTTAAGACCAACAAGAAGGACCACCACTCACGCAGAGGTCTCCTTATGATGGTTGGTCAGAGAAGAAACCTTCTTGCATACCTTCAGAAGAACGACATCGAAAGATACCGTTCAATCATTGCAAGACTCGGTATCCGTAAGTAATTGCATTTCTTGGGCAGACATGAATTATATCGTGTCTGCCTTTTTTCCGTCAATGACATAAGGCAGTATAAACATAGGGTTAGCACTAAATTGAGTTTTAAGATGCTTAAAGCTGAATTTATTGCTAAACCTCTGCCTTGTGTTAAATATAAAAATACAAAAAAAGCGAGGTAGAAAAAATGTTTCCTGAATTCAGAAAATTTGAAACAACTCTTGCAGGCAGACCTCTCGTTGTAGAAACAGGTAAAATGGCAGGTCTTGCTGGCGGCTCATGTCTTATCAGATATGGCGAAACAGAAGTTCTTTGTACAGCTACTATGGCTGCAAAGCCCAGAGAAGGTGTTGACTTCTTCCCTCTCTCTGTTGACTTCGAGGAAAAGCTTTATTCCGTAGGCCGCATTCCCGGTTCCTTCCAGAGAAGAGAAGGTAAGGCAAGCGAAAAGGCAACTCTTTCTTCACGTGTTATTGACAGACCCATCCGTCCTCTTTTCCCCAAGGATATGAGAAACGATGTTGGTGTTGTTGCAACAGTTATGTCAGTTGACCAGGACTGCCTTCCCGAAATCACAGCTATGATCGGTGTTTCCGTTGCTATTTCTATTTCAGAAATTCCCTGGGACGGCCCCATCAGCGGTGTTTCAGTAGGTCTTGTTGACGGCAAGTTCGTTATCAACCCCACCGAGGCTGAAAGAGAAAAGAGTGAAATGGCTGTTACAGTTGCATCCACAGCAGATCTTGTTGCTATGATTGAAGCAGGTGCTAACGAAATTGACAACGAAACAATGTTCGACGGTATCATGTATGCTCACAAGGTTAACCAGGAAATCGTTGAATTCATCAAGGGCATCCAGAAGGAAATCGGCAAAGATTAGGTTCCCTTCGAATCACAGGATCCCGCACCCGAAATGTTTGAGGCTATCAAGGAATTCGCTATTGACGATGTTAAGTTTGCTCTTGACACCGACGACAAGAGAATCCGTGACGAAAGACTCAAGCCCGTATACGAGAAGGTGCACGAGAGATTTGACGAAGAATATTCTGACGTTGTTGAAAAGATTGACGAATGTCTCTACAAGCTCCAGAAGTTTATTGTAAGACGTTGGCTTCTTGACGAAGGCAAGCGTGTTGACGGCAGAGGCATCAACGATATGCGTCCTCTCGATGCTCAGGTTGACCTTCTTTCAAGAGTACACGGCTCAGGTATGTTTACCCGTGGTCAGACTCAGGTTCTTACAGTAACAACTCTCGGACCTATGAGCGATGCTCAGCTCCTTGACGGTCTTGACAACGAGGAAAGCAAGAGATATATCCATCACTATAACTTCCCCTCATATTCAGTAGGTGAAACAAAGCCCTCAAGAGGCCCCGGAAGAAGAGAAATCGGTCACGGTGCACTTGCTGAAAGAGCTCTTGTTCCCGTAATTCCTTCAGTAGAAGAATTCCCCTATACAATCAGGCTCGTTTCCGAGGTTCTTTCTTCAAACGGCTCAACCTCTCAGGCTTCAATCTGTGGCTCTACTCTTTCACTTATGGCTGCAGGTGTTCCCATTAAGGCTCCCGTTGCAGGTATTTCCTGCGGTCTTATCACTGAAGGCGAACGCTTTATGACTATGGTTGATATCCAGGGACTTGAAGACTTCTTCGGCGATATGGACTTCAAGGTTGCCGGTACAAAGAAGGGTATCACTGCTATCCAGATGGACCTCAAGGTTCACGGTCTTACTCCCGAAATCATCAAGGAAGCTTTTGAAAAGACCTATGATGCAAGAATGAAGATTCTTGATGAGGTAATGCTTCCCTGCATTGCAGAGCCCAGAGCAGAGCTTTCCAAGTATGCTCCCAAGATGCTTACAACAAAGATTGATCCTGAAAAAATCGGTGATGTTATCGGTAAGCAGGGCAAGGTTATTCAGAAAATCTGTGCAGAATGTGAGTGTAAGGTTGACGTTAACGAAGACGGTTCGGTATTTGTTTCAGCAATTGATCTTGATAATGCAAGACGTGCTATCACCATCATCGAAACAATCGCAAACGATCCTGAGGTTGGTGCTATCTTCCGTGGTATCGTTACCCGCCTTATGAGCTTCGGTGCTTTCGTTGAAATCGCTCCCGGTAAGGAAGGTCTTGTACACATCAGCAAGCTTGATGTCAAGAGAACAGAAAAGGTAGAAGACTGTGTAAATGTAGGCGATGAAGTAATCGTTAAGGTTATGGAAATCGACGATCAGGGTAGAATAAACCTTTCAAGAAGAGATGCTCTCATCGAAATCGAAGGTCTTACTCCTGAAGATGACGGTGAGGAAGCTCCCAGAAGAAACGGCGACCGCAGAAGAAACGGCGATCGCAGAAGAAGAGACAGATAAGTAATCTCTGTAATAATTAAAGGTGTACAAGTCATAAGATTTGTACACCTTTTTTATGAGCTTATTTACAGACAAGCTTCCTTTTCTTTCTCTGTCTGTGTCAGCATATTAAGTAGATTCAGGAAAAAAACGTGAGTTATATTTTTGTCAGCCATCAGTCCTACTGTCTGTCCGTGGTCGCCTTTGATGGCAGGCATTATGTTCCACACACCTTTTTCGGGTTTGCCGTCAAAGTCTCTGGCAGGCTCATCGAAGGGATTTTTCGCTGACGGTACATTAACCAGACCATCGTTTTCGTGCCATTGCTCATTGAAGGTTATGCCGTATTCTTCATTAGAAGGGAAGCTGATGGTGGCGATGAGGTTACCGAAAATTTTCAGCAAAGGAAACTTCATATATTTGGTGGAAAACTCTTCTCCCGGTGCGCCGCTTGCATAATAACAGAAATAGTAAATATTTTTACTAATCTCTATTTTTTCATTAAGCTCCAGGGCTCCGCTGAAGGAAAGGTCACGAAGGATGTGGTCATCACTGTCACGAACACGGTTGACTGCAGTCAGGATTTTATCAGCCTTCTTTTCTCCTTTCAAGGGGGTGAGACCGAACTGTTCCATTTGGCAATCAACAAGCCTTCCGTGAACAGGAGTCCTGCCAAGCAAGCTTACGGCAAAATTTGTGCCTCTTCCCATTGTGTGAATGAGATTTTTTTCTTCGGCCAACTTAAAAAGAAGAGTGCCGTTATTCGGTGAGCAAAGTGTGGTGACACTTATTATCTTGTCTTCCATTCCTCCTTTGAAAAGGGGGGAAAGTTCATTTTCGTCGGTTGAATTTCTTTCTTCTTCGTCTCCGTATGTAAGCAAATGAGCCAGAAGTCTTACTACCTGACCTCCGTGACTGTGACCGATGAGGTGTATGCTTTTTTCGGAAAAGCCGTCAAAAAGGGGATTATTGTATTTTCTTCCGTATCGGTCGTGATTGTGCGCTTCGGAGTGAGCTTTACCGTAATCGACTCTTGTTCCGGTCAACTGTGCATAAAGCTCGCAGGCATTATCCCAGGCACTCGAAATAGGGCCGACTGAGGCGGCATAGCAATCGTAGTCACATTTACGCAGAAAGCTTATAAGATTTCCTGTTGTGGCACCCCAATAGGGTACAGCTTTATTAATACCTGTTATTTCTCCCCAGCCGAACATACCGTGAACAAATACGAAGGGACTTACGTTTCTGCTTTTCATAACGGTCATCTCCTGATAATACTTCTTAATTTAATTGTACCACAGGATTAATTTATAAATCAAGGGAAATCGGAATTAAGAATTATTATTCATACATTTATTGACTTTTTTTGAAAATCAAATATAATATTTACAAATAAAAAAACGGAGGTATTTTTGTGAATAACAGAAAAGCTATGAATATGTCATCGGTTCTCAATCTCACTCTCACAGCAATATTTCTTGCTATTATAGTAGTTATGAGCTTTACGCCGATTGGATATCTTAAGGTTGGAACAATCGAAATTTCTCTTCTGGCTATTCCGGTTGCAGCAGGTGCTGCACTTTTGGGCGTCGGAGGCGGTGCTTTATTAGGTCTCGCATTTGGTATCACAAGTCTTATCCAGTGCTTTGGTATGAGCGCCTTCGGTACAGCACTTATGGGCATCAATCCTGCACTTACTGTTATTTTATGCATTGTTCCCCGTGTGCTCGTTGGTGTGGCATCGGCTTTGGTTTATAAGGCTCTCAAAAAGAAAAATGTGCAGACGAATGTATCTTCTTTGCTTTCATTCCTAACTGCTGCAGTTGTAAACACAGTATTATTTGTTGGTTTATTTATCGCTTTCTTCGGCAATACGGAGTTTTATTCGGGACTTGAAACCCAGTTTGCAACTACAGGTGTAATCGCCTTCTTTGCCGCCTTTGTCGGTGTAAACGGTATCGTTGAGGCTGTGGCAAGCGCTCTTGTCGGAGGAGCTTTAGGCGGTGTTATAAAGAGAATTGAAAAGCAGAAGACAGGATTTTCTAAAAGATAAAACCAAGAGGCTGTGAAAACAGTCTCTTTTTTGCTATTGACTTATATTTTAAATTAAAGTATCCTTAGTGAGAGGTGATAGTATGTTAAATAAAGATTTATACAGCATGATATACAAAAGAAAATCCTTTCATATTTTCCGCAATGTGGGAGATGAAAAAATAACGGAAAGGGAAATTGAAGATATACACGAGGCTTTCGAGAATTTTCTTCCTTTACATCCCGAAATCAAAACAAAGATTAAGATTGTAAGTAACGATAAAGTTACAACAAAAAGAGGACAGGAGCTGTGTATTCTTCTTTTCAGCGAAAAGAAAGAGGGTTATCTGCAGAACATAGGCTATATCGGTCAGCAGTTAGATTTGTATCTCGTTTCGAAAAACATCGGCACTCTCTGGTTTGGCATCGGTAAAACCGAAGAGGAGTTTGAAGGTCTCGATTATGTTATTATGTTTGCCGTTAAAAAGGTCAGTGATGAAAAGAAATACCGTAAGGATCTGTTCAAAAGTAAGCGCAAGGAGACAGACGAAATCTGGTCAGGAGAAGCTGTAAAGGGTGTTACAGATATTGTGAGATTCGCACCAAGTGCCTGTAATAGTCAGCCTTGGAAGGTTGTGAATGACAATGGGACACTTAAGGTTTACCGATACAAAAAAGAAGGTAAAAGAGGAATTATGCCTGCTGACAAGGTTAGCTTTTATAACAGAATAGATATTGGAATATTTATGTGCTTTATGGAGCTTTGCATGGAAAAAGAGGGAATAGCTTTTGAAAGAAAACTCTTTACCGATAAGGGTGACGACGCAGAGCTTACACTTAATGCGGAGTACAAAATATAGACGGGGACGGCATAAATGCCGTGCTTCGCCTCCTGACCTTCCCGTAACCACTGACTGAAAATAAGAGAAAAAAGGCTACCGCATTGCGATAGCCTTTTAATTATTCAACAAGCTGAATTATTTATTATACATAGGTCTTGCCTTGTATGATGTGTGGAGAAGCTTGTGAGCTTTATGGCTGTTGGGCTCGCCAAGGAATTCAGCATAAATTGTTTTAACATCTTCACTTTCGTGGCTCTTTCTTGAAGGACGTTTCTTGTCATTTTCATAAAGAGCAGAGGCGCGAAGAGCCTTAAGATCTGTGAAGTTGCGTGTTGTTGCATCCTGAACAGGCTGGCCGCCGCCGTTGATACAACCACCGGGACAACCCATGATTTCGATGAAGGTGTAATCAGCTGTGCCGTCCTTAACCTTTTCCATAATAGCTTTGGCGTTCTTAGTGCCGCTTGCAATTGCAACCTTAACATCGAGATCGCCGAGCTTGTAGGTAGCTTCCTTGATGCCTTCCATACCACGTACATCGTGGAATTCGGGATTTTCAAGTTCCTTGCCTGTAATTACTTCAGCAGCTGTACGAAGAGCAGCTTCCATAACACCGCCGGTAGCACCGAAGATAACAGCAGCGCCGGTACCCTGGCCGAGAGGAGCATCACAGCTTTCGTCGGGAAGGAGATTGAAGTTGATACCTGCTGTCTTGATCATTCTGCCAAGCTCTCTTGTGGTGAGAACATAGTCAACATCAGCATAACCGCTTGCGTCCATAGTGTCTCTGCCGCATTCGAACTTCTTGGCTGTACAGGGCATAATAGCAACTGAAACGATGTCCTTAGGATCGATGCCGTTCTTTTCAGCATAGTAGGTCTTTGTGATAGCACCCTGCATCTGCATGGGAGACTTACAAGTTGAAAGATGGTCGAGCTCTGTGGGATAGTAGTGTTCACAGTATTTAATCCAGCCGGGTGAGCAGGAGGTGATCATAGGAAGAACGCCGCCGTTCTTAACTCTTGAAAGAAGCTCAGTTGCTTCTTCCATGATTGTAAGGTCAGCGCCGAAGTTGGTATCGAATACCTTGTCGAAGCCGAGACGGCGAAGAGCAGCAAACATTTTGCCGGTTACGTCTGTACCGATGGGCATATCGAAGCATTCACCGAGAGTAGCACGGATTGCAGGAGCAGCCTGAACAACAACATGCTTTGTTTCGTCGTTAAGAGCTTCAAATACCTTAGCGGTGTCATCTTTTTCATAAATAGCACCTACAGGGCAGTTTACGATACACTGACCGCAGGAGATACATGATGTGGTATCAAGACCGAGCTCGAAGGGTGAGCCGATATGAGTATCAATACCACGTGCATTAGCGCCGATAACACCGATGCTCTGGTTGTTACATGCAGCTACGCAGCGGCGGCAAAGGATACATTTGTTGTTATCTCTTACCATATGCGCTGCTGATGTATCGAGCTCATAAACGGGCTTGAAGCCGTCGAATTTATCTTCAACATCAACACCGTATTCGTTGCAAAGCTTCTGAAGCTCACAGCTTCCGCTTCTGATACAGCTGAGGCACTTTCTTTCGTGAGTTGAAAGAATGAGCTCAAGAGTAGTTTTTCTTGCTTTGCGTACTTTTTCTGTGTTTGTGAAGATTTCTGTTCCGTCTCTTTCGATGGGGAATACACAAGCAGTTACAAGGCTTCTTGCACCCTTTACTTCAACAACGCAGAAACGGCAGGCACCGATTTCATTGATGTCCTTAAGATAGCAGAGAGTGGGGATTTCGATGCCGGCCATTCTTGCTGCATCGATAATTTTTGTACCGTAAGGCACGCTGTAAGGCATACCGTTAATTTTGATATTAAGCATATTTTCCATTTTTGCGTACCTCCTTATTTCTTAATAATAGCTTTGAATTTACATGAATCCATACATACGCCGCACTTGATGCACTTTGATGTATCGATTGTATGAGCTTCCTTGACTGCACCTGAGATAGCGCCGACAGGACACTTCTTAGCGCAAAGTGTACAGCCCTTACATTTGTCAGCCTCGATGGAGAATGAAAGGAGATCCTTACATACACCAGCGGGACATTTCTTATCTACAACGTGAGCAATATATTCGTCACGGAAGAACTTGAGGGTTGAAAGAACAGGGTTGGGAGCTGTCTGACCGAGACCGCAAAGAGAGTTTTCCTTGATATAGTAGCAAAGCTCTTCAAGCTTGTCGATGTCTTCAAGAGTTCCCTTACCTGATGTAATTTTATCGAGGATTTCGAGAAGTCTTCTTGTACCTACACGGCAGGGAGTACATTTACCGCAGGATTCGTCAACTGTGAAGTCAAGGAAGAACTTGGCAATGTCAACCATACAGTTGTCCTCGTCCATTACGATAAGTCCGCCTGAGCCCATCATACAGCCGATAGCTGTGAGATTGTCGTAGTCGATGGGAGTATCCATAAGGTGAGCAGGGATACATCCGCCGGAGGGACCGCCGGTCTGAGCAGCCTTGAAAGCCTTACCGTTGGGGATGCCGCCGCCGATTTCATAAATAACATCACGGAGAGTTGTACCCATAGGAACTTCAACGAGACCTGTGTTTGTGATCTTACCGCCGAGAGCGAACACCTTTGTACCCTTGGACTTTTCGGTACCCATTGAAGCAAACCAGTCAGCACCGTTACGGATAATAGCGGGAATGTTTGCGAAGGTTTCAACGTTGTTTTCGGTGGTGGGTTTACCGAAGAGACCCTTGACTGCGGGATAAGGAGGACGGGGTCTGGGTTCACCTCTGTTACCCTCAATGGAGGTCATAAGAGCAGTTTCTTCACCGCAAACGAAAGCACCTGCACCAAGCTTTACGAAAAGGTCGAAGTCAAAGCCTGAACCAAAGATGTTCTTGCCGAGAAGACCCATTTCTCTTGCCTGATTGATAGCAATCTGTAAACGTGCAACAGCGATGGGATATTCAGCACGCACATAGATGTAACCTTCAGTAGCACCTGTAGCATAACCGCAGATAGCCATTGCTTCAATGATACAGTGGGGATCGCCTTCGAGAACTGAACGGTCCATGAATGCACCGGGGTCGCCTTCGTCGGCATTACATACTACATACTTCTGATCAGCCTTGTTAGCAGCTGTGAAGCTCCATTTGAGACCTGTGGGGAAACCGCCGCCGCCACGGCCACGAAGACCTGAATCCTTAACGATCTGGATTACCTGCTCGGGTGTAAGCTCTGTAAGACACTTACCGAGAGCCTGATAACCGTCGTAAGCAATATATTCATTGATGTCTTCGGGGTTGATAACGCCGCAGTTGCCGAGAGCAACTCTCTTCTGTTTTTTGTAGAAGTTGGTGTCGTTAAGACCCTTGATTTTTTCGGGAGTTACTGTTTCTTTGTAAAGAAGACGGGTAACCATACGGCCTTTGAGAAGGTGTTCTTCAACGATTTCGGGAACATCTTCTACCTTAACCTCTGAATAGAAGCAGCCTTCGGGATAAACGATCATAATGGGGCCGAGAGCGCAGAGGCCGAAGCAGCCTGTACGGATAACCTGTACTTCGTTTTCAAGACCTTTTGCTTTAAGCTCGGCATTCATTGTGTCGATGATTTTCTGTGAATTTGAAGAGGTACAACCGGTACCGCCGCAAACGAGCACATGTGAACGATACATTTATACTTCCTCCTTATTTAGCAATAGCACCAACGGTGTATTCCACTACGGGATTACCGTTTACGAGATGGTCAACAACAATTCTTGCAACCTTTTCTTCAGTGAGCTGAACATAGGTTACCTTTTCCTTACCGGGAACCATAACCTCAGCGATGGGCTCGTACTGGCACATGCCGATACAGCCGGTCTGAGCAACAGTGACGTTTGTAAGGTTACGTTTTGCTGTTTCTTCAACAAATTTATTCATTACAGGTCTTGCACCTGCTGCGATACCGCAGGTAGCCATACCAACAACAACTCTGGTGAGTTCGGTAGAATCATCACGTGCTGTAAGGTTAGCCTTGGCAGCATCTCTTAATGCCATAAGTTCTTCAAGAGTTTTCATTAATTTACACCTCCGTAAGTTGTTTCGTGTTTTCAGTGATATAATCTTTGAGCCAAGCGGTGATGCTCGGTTCGTTAAGGGGAACATCGCCTAAAATTTCCTTAAGCTGTCTTGTGTCAAGTTTGAAAGTTTTTTCGTCAATTTGTCTTATGTAGACAAAATCGATGTGAAGATTCATAGTGACAAGAGTGATTACCGTGGAACACATATCACCTATAGGGGTGAAGTCAAGGTGATCCGTACGGAATCGTGCCGTAGTTTTTGTGCCGACGCCGAATGTACTTTCAATGTCAAAGGAGCCGCCCGTCATTTCCGCCGCCATTCTGAAAAGGGGAATACCCATTCCGACCTTTCGGGTGGTACGGGTAGTAAAGAAGGGGTCTCTTACACTTTCAAGCTGTTCCGGTGTCATGCCTTTACCGTTGTCGCTTACTGAAATTTCAAGGGAGTTTGTCTTTGTGCTTTCGATAAGCTCAATTGTTATCAGAGAGGCCTCTGCTCTTACCGAATTTTGCGCAATATCGAGCACATTGAGAGATAGTTCCCGCATCAGTTCATATATTTGTCAAGAATGCCCTTAACGTCCTTGGCTGTAATTTTGCCGTAAACGTCATCATTGACCGTAAGAACGGGAGCAAGACCGCAGGCACCGATGCAGCGGCAGGCTGTAAGTGAGAATTTTCCGTCGGCGGTACATTCATCTGCACCGATGCCGAGCTGTGCGGAAAGTTCGTCAAAAATTTCCTGAGCAGCTTTAACGTAGCAAGCTGTACCGAGACAAACGGAGATAGCGTATTCACCCTTGGGAGAAAGAGCAAACTGAGCGTAGAATGTTGCAACGCCGTAAACCTTTTCAAGGGGTACTTTCATACCGTCTGCAATTTTCTGCTGAACTTCAAAGGGGAGATAACCGTAAATGTCCTGTGCTACCTGCATAACATGCATAAGCTGACTGTTGTCTCCTGTGCATTCAGCAATAACTGCATCAAGTTTTGCTGCCTGTTCAGGTGTGTCCTTGAACGGGAGTGTGCTGATTTTCTTAAGCATTGACTTTTGTCCTCCTTTAAACGGATTTTCCGTTAATTTTTGTAAGCTGTAAAGTTCTTTGATAACAAAGAAAACTTTACAATAATCCATACTCCAAAATAATAACATATTTTGATAGAAAAATCTACTGAATTTTTGATTTTAATCGGGTAAATTTTGGTTTTTCACTTTTTAACAAAAAAAGGGTGACATTTTATGATAATTTTAACAATTTAACACAGCGAAAACCCTTTGTTTTACTAGGAAATAAAGGGCGTCGAAACAGAATAATAAACGTATTTCCGACAATAAAAATGCACAAAATGATAGCTTTGTTTTTGTTAGAAAACACAAACTTATAACCATAAAAAGTGCTCGCCTTGACTTTTGGTTTTCATAAGGTATAATTAAAAGGATGAACGGTATATGTACACCGTAAATATATTATCTGAAAGGAAAAAACAATATGAAAACTTTTAAAAGAACACTCAGTCTTTTACTTGCAGTTTTAATGGCCTTTTCTGTTTGTACCGTTGCTTTTGCTGCCGGTGAAAACACAGCAGCCGACGAAGAAGTAACGGGCTTTACCGATGAAGACTTTCTTTCTGTAAAGGGCAGAAAAATCTTTAATCAGAAGGGTGAAGAGGTTCAGCTTAAGGGCGTGAACATCGGTGCCTGGCTTGTCCGTGAGGACTGGCTCAACCCCGACGATGTGGACGTTGAATATAAATCAAAAATGACAGAGGAACAGCAGAAAAACTATTGGGGTACCTTCTATGAGGACCTGACAGAGGAGCAGAAGGCTATCTTTGATCCGTACTACGGTAAGAAGTATGACGGTGAAATGGTTTATGATGTACTCGAGAAACGCTTCGGCAGAGAAAAGGCACAGGAGCTTCTCAATATCTTCTATGACAACTGGTTTACCGAATGGGACCTTGACAACATCAAGGCAATGGGCTTCAACTGTGTCCGCGTTCCCTTCTGGTACAGAAACTTCTACTATGATGACAAGGGCACAAAAATCCTTGACGAAAACGGCGAGTGGGATTTCTCGCGTCTTGATTGGGTAGTTGAGGAATGCTCAAAGAGAGAGCTTTATGTCATTCTCGATATGCACGGTGCCGTAGGCTCACAGAGCGACGCTCCCCACTCAGGCAGAGGCTTTGCAGGCGCACAGCTTATGGAAAACAGTGAGCGCGGTGAGGAGTACCGCCGTCTTACCGATGAGCTCTGGACGGCCATCGCATCACGCTTCAACGGTAACCCCGCAGTTGCTATGTATGACCTTCTCAATGAGCCTATGTGCGACGTTTCATGTACTGAAATTGAAAGAAGAATAAAGAACGAAAAGATTTACACCCGTCTTTATAACACAGTACGTGCCGTTGACGAGGATCACATCATAACCATGGAAGCCATCTGGACAGGCTTCGCTCTCCCTCCCACATATCTCAAGGGCTGGCACGATGTTGTATATCAGGTGCATTTCTACAACAACTCTGACTTCATCTTCAATTTCTTCCTTCTTCTCACCATCGCACTTCATCCCAATGTGCCTCTTATGGTCGGTGAATTCTATCCCCATAAGGCAACAACCTGGGAAAACTGCTTCAGCACAATGAATAAGCTCAACTACAGCTGGATGCTTTGGACCTACAAGGCAACAGGCGCCGGAATGAGTGGCTCTGACTGGTGTATGTACGGCTCAAAGGAAGGCTTCTACAGAGCGAAGATTTTCAGCGGCACCTATGATGAGATTGCCGAGGCATGGAGTGCGGAAAGACTTAACACTCAGACGGGCTTCCAGGATACAGGTCACTATGCGAAGAATGTAGAGGCTCACCTGGGCAAATAAACAAAAATATAATGACCGGCGGAATGCCGGTCATTTCAGACTGTCGATAAAGGCACAAGAGCAATAATTGACATTTAAAGAAAGAAAAAAGACAGTCAATATATTTAATTTAAATGAACAAATACGGTTGAAACATCGAATTTCAACCGTATTTTCAATTATTTCGAACTTTTTTCACCCTCTCGGAGTACCACTGTACGCCTTCGGGGTGAAGAAAAGCTCGTCTTGCACCATTCTCGACAGTCTCTCGACTTGCCGGAAACACTTTTTTATGACTTAAAAGACAAAGCTTCACTTATTCACTATTCCTTCTTAACTCTTACCTTACTATTATTCCTCCGCCGACCACATAATCTCCGTCATAAAGCACCAGAGACTGGCCTGAGGTGACAGCTCTTACGGGCTCTTCAAATTCGGCGTGAATTGTGTTTTTATCTGTCTGCCAGACCCTTGCCCATTGCTCCTTGTGGGAATATCTTGTGCGGGCCTTTACTCTTATGGGGGAGTCAAGTCTGTCGCAGGTAATAAGATTGATATCCGTTGCCTCAACCTGACGGGTGAAAAGCTCCTCATTGCTGCAAAGAATAACACGGTTGTTTGCTACGTCCTTTTCTTTGACATACATCGGTGCCGGAAGAGCAAGACCAAGACCTCTTCTTTGACCCACGGTATAGCGGATGATTCCCTTGTGGGTGCCTAAAACCTTACCCTCTGTGTTTACAAAATTTCCCGTGGGATAGGTTTTGTTAAGCCATTTTTCAATAAAAGAGCCATAGTCCCCGTCAGGGATAAAGCAGATATCCTGACTGTCCTTTTTTCTTGCATTTACAAGGTTTTCGGAAAGGGCAAGCGCTCTTGCCTGTTCCTTTGTCATGGAGCCTAAGGGGAAAAGGGTATGAGAAAGCTGATGCTGTGTAAGACAGTAAAGAACATAGCTCTGATCTTTTGATACATCGGCTCCTTTTTTTAAATAATATCTGCCGCTGATTTCATCGAAGCCGCACTGAGCATAATGCCCCGTTGCAATATAATCAAAGCCCTGATTTTCTGCCTCCTCTAAAAGAGAACCGAACTTGAGATGCTTATTGCAAACGATACAGGGATTAGGTGTAGCACCTTTTTCATAAACGGAGATAAAATTATCAATAACCGTTCTTCTGAATTCTTCAGTAAAATCAATTACCTGAAAGGGGATACCGACCTTCTTTGCGACAGCACGGGCATCCTCTGTGTCTGTGGCGGCACTTTCTTCACTGTGGCAGAAAAAACGGCAGTTCACACCCGTTATATCATAGCCTTCATTTTTAAGAAGAAGAGCAGATATGGCGCTGTCAACGCCTCCGCTCATACCGACCATTACCCTTTCAGCCATAATAATACCCCCGTAACATATAATCTTTCTTGATTATATTTGTTACGGAGGTGAAAGTCAAGTGGTATTAAAAGTCAAGCTGCTCGTCGGCAAGATATTCCGCATTCACGTAAGGAAGAACAACGATGAAATCGGTATATTCAGGTGTGCTCTTTGCCGAAATAGTTCCACCGTGGAGCTCGGTTATCTGCCTTGAAATAGCGAGACCTAATCCGGAGCCGCCTGAATAGGAGTTGCGTGAGGAGTCCATACGGTAAAATTTTTCAAAGAGTCGGTCAAGCTTTTCTTTGGGTATTTCGTCACATTGGTTGCGAAACTTTATGATTACTCTGTCCCGTCTTATTCTTGCACCGATTTTTATTACTGTATTTTCATAGGAATAGTTGACAGCGTTTTTTAAAAGATTGTCGAAAACTCTCGCAATTTTGTCTGCATCGGCAAACATAATGATGTGCTCGGGAAAATCCATGCGAACCGTAAGATTCTTTTCTGAAAGCATAGGGTAAAACTCATCAGCTATCTGTTCAATCATCATATTGAGGTCTATGCGGTTTCTTTCAAGGCTTACGGTATTTATGTTGAAGCGGGTAATTTCAAAAAATTCATTTATAAGCTGCTCGAGACGGTATGCTTTTTCGAGAGAGATGCCGACAAATTTTGCTCTTTGCTCTGCGGTCAGGTCACGGCTTTCGTCAAGGAGGGTAAGATAGCCTATAATGCTTGTCAGGGGAGTTTTAAGGTCGTGGGCAAGATACATAACGAGGTCGTCCTTTTTCTTTTCCGCTTCAATTGCTTTTCTGCGGTTTTCCACTACCTTAAGGTGAATATCGCTGAGTTTGAGCTCTACATCTGAGAAGCTTTTGGGAAATGACAAAATTTGTTTATCTTCCCTTACAAAAGCATTTATGCTTTTATAGACTCTGCCGAAGTTGATAAGCGTTGAAACAGAATAAATAAAGCCGTTAATAAGCAGAACAACCGCAAAAGCAGGGAAAAGGAGAATATAGCTGTTGCGGAATATATAGTCGGCCCAGAGTGAATTGAGAAGTGCATCGAAAAACACATAGGCGCTTTCTGAAAAAGAAGGGGTTTGCCTTGCATACAGATAGCAGATTATGTATGTAGCCGTGAGGATTCCGAAGCATATGAGATTCCATTTGATAAACGAAAGCAGAATCAGCTTGATAACGCTGTCCGTTCCCTTTTTATTTCTTTTAATCAGCTTTTTCAATTTTGTATCCAACTCCCCACACAGTTTTAATGAATTTCGGATTACGGGGTTTTTCTTTAAGTTTTTCTCGTGTTCTTCTTATATGTACCATAACTGTGTTGTTGCTGTCAAGATAATCCTCTCCCCAGACTCTTTCAAATATTTCCTTTGTGGAAACTACCTTACCTGCATTTTCCATAAGAAGCCACAGTATTTTGAACTCAATAGGAGTCAGAGTAATTTCCTCGCCGTAAAGAGTACATGCGTGGGTGGAAAGATTGATTTCAAGTCCTGAAATTTCGATGGTGTCCGTTTTTTGGGGAACATCATTGTATTGTTTGCAGCGTCTTATCTGTGCTTTGATTCTTGCTGTAAGCTCAAGAGGATTGAAGGGCTTTGTGACGTAATCGTCAGCGCCTAGGGAAAGACCGGAGATACGGTCGGTATAATCTGCTTTTGCTGTAAGCATAATTATGGGATATGTGTAATTCTTTCTTATTTCACGGCAAAGAGCAAAGCCGTCAATGTCACCGAGCATAACATCAAGCACTGCAAGGTCAAAGGCTTGATTTTGGATTAACTCGAGCGCTTCATTGCTGTCGGAAATCTTTATTATTTCAAAGCCCTCATTCTGTAAATATACACCGATGAGATCGGCTATTTCTTTTTCGTCATCAACTATGAGAATTCTCATTTATGTAACCTCTTTTTCATAGGATCAAATCAAGTATAGCATATTTTTAAAGCACTTGGAATACGGTAATTCTTAAGATTATCTTAAGTTTTCGCTAATTGTGAGTTATTTAATAAAAAATAATTACCTTATGACTTTATTTTTTTGAAAATATATATTATTATATATAGTGAATAATTATAAATTGTTCAGGAAGGTGAAGCATATGAAAAAAATACTTATAGTAGACGACGAGCTTGCAATTGCAGAGCTTATTTCCGACTCTCTTGAGGACGAAGGCTTTGAAACAGTAATCAAAACTGACGGCAGAAGTGCATATGAATACATAAGTGATAATAAGGATGATCTTTCACTTATAACCCTTGATATTATGATGCCTGAAATATCAGGTGTAGACCTTTGCAAATTTATCAGAAGCAGTGTGGATTGCCCGATTATTTTTGTTTCTGCCAAGGGTAAAACTCTTGATAAGGTTCTCGGACTTGAAATCGGTGCAGATGATTATATAGCAAAGCCTTTTGTTGTTGAGGAATTCGTGGCAAGAGTAAAAGCTCACCTCAGAAGGGAACAGAGACATAATGTCCCTGAGCTTGACGGTATCATAAAGGTAGGGGATATTGAAATCAACATCTCAAACTTCACCGTCAGAAAAAAGGGTGAGTCCATAACTCTTTCTACCCGTGAGTTTCAGCTTTTACAGTATCTTATGGAAAATGCGGGCAAGGTGCTTACCCGTGAACAGATATTCGGTCACGTCTGGGATACTGAATTCGGTGACATCGGTACCGTTGCCGTAAACATCAAAAGCATCAGAGATAAAATTGACCCTGAAAATGAATATATAAAAACAGTCTGGGGAGTAGGCTATAAATTTGTCAGAACGGTAAAATAAAGGCTGTCGGTATCAAAGGTGAACGAAAATGAACAATAAAAGGAATAGCATCATAACCTTTTTCGTGCTATTTATAATGCTGGTCGCCTTCGGATATTTTTACAATGCATCCGTAAGAGCAACCATCAGCGATGCGGCAAGCAGTGCCAGGAGCACACTTTATGAATATAACAATGAAATAATTTCAAAGCTTGTGGCTGAGGATTCCGTTGAAAACTGGAATGACATAGTAAATGACTACGATGAAATTATTGTAATTGTCGAAGACAGCCAGAATAACGAGGTCGCCAAGAGTAAGGAAAACACCTGGTCGGCCCTTGATGTCAAGGTTCAGACCCCCTTTGAATTCAAGGGGAAATCTTACCTTATGATTTCTTCCGTTTATCTTCTTGAGGACTATGTTGCTGACGTAAGAGCAATTAAGAAATTTATTGCTATAGAGCTCTTCATGATTATGTCTGCATTTCTGCTTGTTATATTTCTCATTTACACAATCCTTCTCAGACCCTTAACAAAGCTTTACAGGGTAATTGAGGAATATGACAAAACAGGAGAAATGAAAAAGACGCGCATAAGAGGTTATGCAGGCAAGGTTCATCGCAGGTTTGTTTCAATGACAGAAAATCTGGAGGCTAATCAGCGCAACCAGAACCGTATTATTGCCTCCATTTCTCACGATATAAAAACGCCGCTGACATCTATTATGGGCTATGCGGAAAGATTACAGAAGGAAGGTATATCCGAGGAAAGAAAGAAGAGATATCTCGGTACAGTTTATGAAAAAAGTCTCGAAATAAAAGAGCTTGTCAATGAATTTGACGAATATCTCAGCTTCGGCCAGAAGCAGCATAGTGAGATGACGGTTTATTCTGTTGAAAAAATTTCACAGGCTATATACAGGGATTATGAAGCCGACCTCGAGGATGCAGGCGTTGTTCTTTCGGTAAATAACTATGCTGAGGACGCACTGGTTGAAATTGACAAAATACAATTCAAGAGAGTTTTCGGCAATATTTTTGCTAACTCAGTCAAGCATTTCAAGGGGAAAGAAAAGGTTATCCGTGTTGATATATATGCTGATAAAAACAGTGTTTATTTTCATATCAACGACAACGGTGAAGGTGTACCCGAGGAAAATCTTGAGCTTATTTTTGAGCCCCTGTTTACTTCTGATGAGGGCAGAAAGGTGGCAGGACTCGGACTTTCAATCTGCCGTGAAATAATCGACAGTCATTCGGGAATAATTTTTGCACGCAAGAGTGATCTGGGCGGACTTGAAATATGTATAGAGATTGACAGAAAAAAATAAAGAGGGAAGAACATGGCAATTAAAAAAAATGACGAAATCCGCCTGAAAATAACTACTCTTACCTCCCAGGGCAGCGGACTTGGCAGATACAATGATATGGCGGTGTTTGTTGAGGGCAGTGCCGTCGGTGACGACCTTCTGGTGCATATAATCAAGGTAAAGAAAAACTATGCCGTAGGCATAATCAAAAAAGTATACAAAGCCTCAGCTGACAGAGTTGAGGCTGATTGTGCTGTCTTCGGAAAATGCGGAGGCTGCAGCTATCGCCATATTTCCTATGATGCAGAAAAAAGAGAAAAGCAGCAGTCAGTTACCGACGCTATGAAACGGATAGGCGGAATAGACAAAGAGGCGGAAAATATTTACACGATTGAAAACCCCTGCCGCTACCGCAACAAGGCCCAGATACCCGTAGGTCTTGATAAGGACGGAAATGTTATTGTCGGCTTTTATTCAAAGAGAAGCCACCGTATTATTCCATGTGAGGACTGCCTTTTGCAAATGCCTGAATTCAGGGATATTGTGCTTTCAATAAAAAGGTATATTCTTGAAAATCCCGTATCTGTTTACAACGAGGAAACCGGAGAAGGACTTGTAAGGCATATTTATTTGAGACGGGGCAGAAAAACAGGGCAGATAATGGTCTGTCTTGTTATTAACGGTGAAGCCTTACCGAAAAAAGAAAGGCTTATTGATACTCTGCTGAAAACAAATGAAAGCATAAAATCAATTATTATCAATATAAACAAAGAGGACACCAACGTTGTTCTAGGTGAAAGGTGCATCACTATCTGGGGTGAGGATTACATTGAGGATGAGCTGTGCGGTCTAACCTTCAGAATCTCTCCCTTATCCTTTTATCAGGTGAATCCCGAGGGCACGGAAATCCTTTACGGAAAAGCAAAGGATTTTGCGCAGCTGAAGGGTGATGAAATTCTTCTTGACCTTTACTGCGGAACGGGCACCATAGGTCTTACAATGGCAAAAAGCTGCAGGGAGCTTATCGGTGTTGAAATTATTCCGCAGGCTATCGAAAATGCAGAGAAAAATGCCGCATTTAACGGAATAACCAATGCACGTTTTATATGCGACGATGCGTCGGGTGCGGCAAAGACTCTTTTTGATGAGGGCATAAGGCCTGATGTTGTCATCCTTGACCCGCCGAGAAAGGGCTGCAGTGCCGATGTAATTGATACGGTGGTGAATATGACTCCCAAGAGAGTGGTTTACGTGTCCTGCGACCCTGCAACTCTTGCAAGAGATTGCCGTATTTTCGAGGATAAGGGATATAAGGTGACCGAGCTTTGTGCTGTGGATATGTTCCCGCGTACTGTACATGTCGAGACGGTTGTCCTTTTGTCCCAACGCAGACCGGACACACATATCGACATAAAACTTGACCTTTCAGAGCCTGATATTACTGCGGCTGAAACAAAGGCTACATATCAGGAAATCAAGGACTATGTGTTTGAGAAGTTTGGTTTGAAAGTATCAACGTTGTATATTTCACAGGTGAAAGCTAAATGTGGAATTATTGAGCGTGAGAATTATAATAAGGGCAAAGAGGGACATAGAGTGCCCAAATGTCCGAAGGAAAAAGAAGATGCTATTATGGATGCGTTGAGGCATTTTAGGATGGTTTGAAAAAAACAAGGAGAATGTAATGGAAAAGGTTGAATATTTATATCACTATACTTCAGTAGAGTCGTTGGCGATGATACTTTCAACAAAAAAAATCAGGCTTTCACCACTGTCAGATTTAGATGATTTTCAAGAAGGAAAAACATCAGATTTATCAACTATCGGGCAAACTGTTTTTGTTAGTTCTTGGACGGCAGAAAGCAATGAAAGCATTCCTATGTGGAATATGTATAGTGATATGAAAGCCGGGTTGAGACTGAAAGCAAAAGTAAATCTATTTGACGATTTTAAAGTAACTCCAGATGGAGCAATTATCGTATCCGATTATTTGCATTGTAAAGATGATGTAATAACTTTTCCTCAGGAGTTAAAACGAGTAATTTATAGTGATAATGAAGATGACCTTTTTCCAAAAATAATTGATGAAAAGAATTATGTTTGGGATCAATCTAAGTTAGGTGTTTATAAAAATACTGCGTGGGAGTTTCAGAAAGAATGGCGATATATTGTTCGTCTATGGCCCGGTAATAAATATGATGAAACTGATGACTGTCCTGAAGATATTTATAAAAAGTTTACTACACAAATTGACAAAAACATATACCTAAATATTAAATCCGAATTAATTGATTCTTTGGAAATAACACTAAGCCCTAAAATTTCTGATGGAAACAGATTAATCGTTAAAATGCTAAAAGAAGAATTTTGCCCAAATATGATAATTAAAAATAGTGTATTACAAAACTGCATCAGATAAAATTGCATTATAGATTACACTGTACAAATCTAATAGTATAATAATCTCTGCAATTAATTTGTTTTTCACACATTCGACAATTTGAAGACCTCCTTGTAAAATGGTATTTACCAAATACAAGGAGGATTTTTATATGAACTTACCCAAACATATCACAAACGAAAAAACTGGTATCAGCTACACCCTTTACGGGGATTACTACTTACCTGACTTAAAACTACCAGAGCCAGAAGACAAACGATCAATTGGCAGATGGGGAAGAATGCACGAAGATTATCTTAAGAAAAACAAAAGGTATGTATTTGTTTCAATGCTTATGAGCGGAAAACTTCATTCTTACCTTGCCGACATAGACGAGCAAGCTCGTGATATGTTTGATAATCTTGTTGAGCAGATGAAAGTAAAGGAAGATGTCACCGAAGAACTCAAAGAACGTAACCAATGGGAATGGGTGCAGAGGATGGAAAACATTCAGGCGAGGGCGAGAGAGATTGTAAACATCAAACTTATATACGCATAATTTCTAAAAATATCGCAGTAAGAAAAAACTGCGATATTTTTAGCTTTTTTGTGTTACTTTTTCATTTTTTTGTAACTATACATTATGAAAGTACTCATAGTGCTTTAAACAAAAAAGAAAGGAAAATATGAAATGAAAACTTTAAAGAAATGTTTAGCAATGTTTTTGGCAATTCTCACTCTCTTCAGTATTTGCTCAGTATCAACCACAGTTTTTGCAGCAGAGTATACTGAACAAAAAGCAAGAACAGAATACTTTGAATCAGCTCTTTCAGGTTATCTCAAAAACATTGTAGATACTGAAGATGCTGTCAGTATTTCTGAAAAGGAACGGGTTGACCAAGTAGTTGAAGAAATGAAAAATTCTATTGCAAGTACATCAAGCACTTTTTCTCTTCGCACAGCCTCGGTACAAGGTACAGAAGAAACTGAAACCGCTAAAGAAGTGGCAGAAGAATTAGATATTGATCACACTCGCCTTACCCTTGAACTTGAAGACGGTGAAAATGTGGCATATCTTTTCTCTGAACCTGTCAGTTACCTTGATGAAGATGGTAATATTGTGTATAAAGACACAGATATTATATCTGTTACCGAATCTTCTCTCCTTAGTGACGGCTATTTATATGAAAATGCTGATAATAACTACAAGGTATATTTTGGCGAAGATTCATCTGTTGGTATTCTTCTTTGCAGTGATAAAGGTAGTAAAATTAGCCTTATTCCTAACGGTGCAAATATTGTACCCGGTTATGTTTCAAGCAAGAAGGTTGATGAAATACAGACACCTGTTTTTGAATATGACGGTGTATATGGTGTGAACTCTCTTTTAAGATATACACCTCAACTCAACGGTTGTAAGGAGGAAATTATTCTTTCAGCTTACGGAGGTGTGTCACAGTTCTCCTTTACATTATTAACAGGGAATTGCATTGCTGCTATAAACTCTGAGGGCGAAATTGAAATTATTGATAAGAATAAAAATATTCTTGATACGATTGCGGAGCCTTATGCTTATGATGCTGCAGGTGCCATTGATGAAACAAGTGAGCATTACAGTGAATGTTCTTATGAACTCACACTTGTTGAAGATGGTGTGTATACTCTTACTTTAGTAGTACCTGAAGAGTATCTTTTAAGTGATAGCACTGTTTATCCGGTTACGATTGACCCTACAACAAGTTCAATTTATCAATCCAGAGATATTCCGGTTTATTCAAAATATCCAACAAGCACTTTTTCAGGTAACGAGATAAACTGTTTTGGCAAGTCAAACGATTACGGTTACGGCAGAGTTTATACATATTTTACTGTACCTTCGGACATAAAAAATTATGCCACAATTAATTCCGCATATATATGGATGAGAGAGACAACCGGCAGAACAGATACAATAAGAGTCCGCCCGTACATTGTAACGAGTGATTGGACAAATTCCACAACATGGAATACCAAAGCCTCTTATGGAGATTACACTTGTGCTTTCCGACTTATTAACAGTGCATCAGAAGACGGCAAGGGTGTTTATTGGTATAAGTTTGATATTAAGTCTGCCGTTAAGGCTTGGACTTCGGGAACAAAAAACAAAGGTCTTGCATTTATCTCAAGAACAGAGATTATTGACGGTACTTATGTGTGGCGCGCTTTTGCATCAAGAGAAAACTCCACTTCATCATACAGACCTTATGTTGTTATAAATTATACTAATGACACAACCAAACCTGAGGTCAAGAAAGTAACGAAGAATCCAGATACAGAGTGGGCTCCTGATAGTGTTATTTTAACTGCAACTGCAACAGATACTAGTACATATGGTGTAAGAAATTACAGCTTTAATGACGGAGAAGGTTGGAGACCTATTGGGGATAATCAAAAAACTTTTACTGAAAGTCAGACCGTATATGTAAGAGCAAGGGATTACGCAGGTAATGTTTCCGACAGACATACAATATCTGTAAAGGTTGACCCAGATCCACCCAAAGTGACTGCTGTTAACAATCCCGGAAAAGATGTTTGGAAAAACACGAATGTTACTGTTAATATAACCGCCAAAGACGATCATTCAGGAGTAGCAAGTTATAGTTTTGATAATGGTGCCAATTGGCAGAGTACAAACTCAAAAACTTATTCTGCTGAAGGAACCTATACAATTACTGCAAAAGCAAAAGATAAGGTAAACAAAGTTTCTTCTGCTGTAAGTGGCGGAACGGTAAAAATTGATAAAACCGCCCCTGCGGTCAGCAAACCAACAAAGTATCCAGACACAGAATGGTCGAACACAAATGTAACTGTTACAAATAATGCAACAGACGCACTTTCGGGAATTCCGACAAGCGGATATTCTTTTAACGGAGGTTCATCTTGGGAAACTAAAACAAAAACATATTCCGCTGAAGGTATATATACTGTTACACCAAAAGCAAAAGATAACGCAGGTAACATTGGTACAGGTCCTTCAATTACCATAAAAATCGACAAAACTGCCCCCACTGCCACAGTCACAGGTGTAATTAATGGTGATACCGTTGATGTTACTGTTACCGCAAGTGATGCCTTATCTGGGCTTCATGCATCTGCATACAGTTTTGATGGTGGTACAACATGGCAAGTAAGCAACTCAAAATCCTTATCAGCAACTGCAACTCACACTGTTTTAGTCAGAGACAAAGCTGACAACAGAACAACGGTTATATACAATCCTCAGGTCGGAACAGTAACAGCCGTACCATCAGTTGATACCTGGACTAACAGTGAAGTTGTTTTAACGGCAAATGGTGTAGAGGATATACAGCAGTATAATTTTGATGATGGCTCTTGGGGTACAGAAAATACCGAGTCCTATGATGAAAACACAACAGCCAAAGTCGGTTTTAAAGATAATTCAGGCAATATAACCTACATTAATGTTCCTATCACCAACATTGATACAACAGAGCCAGTTATTAACTCTGTAACAGCACCTGAAGGTGAATGGACTAACCAGCCTATAACCGTTACTGTTAATGCAAAAGATGATTTATCAGGAATTTCACAGTACTCCTTTGATGGGGGTGCAACATGGCAAGAGGAAGCTACGGTCACGTATACTGACAATGCACCTAAAAGTGTAAATGTTGTAGTAAAAGATAAAGTCGGTTATGAAACTGCGTGGAATGAGACAATCAGTTTACCTAAATACGACAACGGTGTTCCCGCTTCTCCCGATCTTTACGAAGAAGCTGGTCTCGTATATATTATTCCGCAAGACTTTGTTGAAGGTACGGCTCCCGAAACTGTACAGTATAGCCTTGACGGTACAAATTGGAGCTCATATGAAGAGCCTCTTAATATCGTCCGCACTTATGGTGCAACAGTTTATGCCCGTGTTCGTGACGATGCGGAAAATATAAGTCCGATAGCAGAAATCGAACTCGAAAATAACCTCGGTGAATACACTGCCTCATACACCGACATCGCTCTCGGCGAAGGCCTTTTCCCGGTAGAGTTCGGACGCACCTACACAAGCACCAACGGCTGGTTCTTCACCTTTGATGCAAATGTAGCCGAGATAGATGATAACGCTTATGTTTTCACGGACTTCTACGGTGAAAAGCATTATTTTATTAAGAATAGCGAAGGTAAATACCTTTCTGTTGACGAGGAAGAATTGACTATAGTTGAGTCAACAGATGAAGAAACAGGGGATAAAATTAAAACCTACAGTCTCAATTACGGTGATATGATTGTCGAACTTGGCAATAATCGCAAGTTGTCAAAGATCACTACAGACTATACAACAACAGAATATAAATGGAACACTGACGGAAGTCTTGATATAACAGGTGGAGCAACTGTTTCCTTCACAGACAGAAAGCCGACTGAAATCACCATCACCCGTACCGACAGCAAGGGCAAGGAACAGAAAAAAGTGGTTAAGTATGAATGGAGTGACGACGGCAACCTGACAAAGTTCTTTGATGCAGAGTATTCTCCTGATGATACGGAATCGGATTCAATACATAACTACGCTTATACTAATGGTCTTCTTACAACAAACGACACAGAAACTATAACATATTACGGCAACAGAGTGTCGATGATTTCACAACCAAACGGAGCATTTGTTAAGTACATTTATAAAGATAAAAAAGCAAAGGAAGATTCAGATGAAACTGTTAAAGTTGTAATTGTCAGTGATAGCAAGGGAGTGACAGATACTATTCCTTATTCTGACGGTGTTTATATTTCAAGCAGTCTTGACAGCTACAGTGACAAGGCTTCATACGATTCTTCGGACGCCGGCTTTAAAAAAATATTAGATGCTACGCAGGATGCAGATAATATAGACGATGAACTTGTCTATGTTGTTGAAGAGCAAGAAACAGGCAATAATCAAAACGGTGAAGGCACCGGCACAGGTGAATCCACACCCGGAGGCCAGCCCGAATCAGACGGTGAAAATGCTACAGACAATGATATCGGTGAAGAAGCGAATAGTGACGACCCTGATACAGATGGAGACACATCAATTGACAACGAAGCCGTAGACACAGATGAAGGTACAGAAAATAGCACTGAATCGGGTGGAGATAATAACGTTCCTTCTGAACCTGAAACTCCTCTTTACAAGGCAATTGACGATGTTACTTATGCTTTCTATACCTATGACAATCAAAAGAGAGTAACATCAGAACTCAAAGTTCTCAAAGCAAACATTACAATTGATGAAAATACTACCTTTGAAAGTGCAGAGGCTGTTGCGGAAAGTAAGGTTACTTATGCTTATGTGAGTGATGAAGATGACAGCATTACTGTGCAAACTTCATATATTAAATCTCAAAACGGTCTTGCACCCGACGAAAAAGAGTGTTATACTTATGACAAGGGTAATGTTTTAACACACTCAAAGTTTAAATATATTGACGGTATCGAAACTGAGCTTTATAGCGAAAGTAATAAGTATAACGATTATGGCAATATAATAACTCGCACCGAAACTCAATGTGCTACTTCTGTGGATGCTTTTGATGTAACCTATACCACGACCTATACCTATGATGTTTGGGGTATGTGTACGGGCACAACCGTCTCTTGCGGAAATGATAAAGATATCACAGAGACAGATTATGATGATTTAGGCAGAACCAAATGGGTAAAATATAATGATGAAAAAGTCTATTATGTTTATAACGTTTGGGATCTTGTTGCTGAAGAAAACGTTTATAAGGTTAATGATGATAAAAAAGAAACATTCAAACATTCAACAACCTATAATTACGATGCAGAAAGAGGTAATCTTTTAACTTGCAAGAACCCCGACGGAGACACATCATATTATCACTACGATACTTATGGCAATCTGACATGGCATGCTTTCAATGACTATTATTTTAAATATAACACCCTTGGTAGTATAATGAATGCGAATGTCGGTGCAAAGGTAGTCGAAAAATATGAAATAAATGAAAAAGGTGAAACAAATGTAAAGTATGAAATAGAAGACAAAGGAACCGAAATCGTAGCATATAACTATGAGGGAGCCGAACAGGAGCTTTCTTATATAGATTATAAGAACGGACAGAGAATCAACTATACCTACGACGAGGCAACGGGCAATCTTTTAACAGTCAGTCAGGGCGAAACAGCAAAATTCAGTTATTCGTATTCTACTGTTGGTAAAGATGAAATAATCACTCTTACAGATAGTATCAATAGTATTATCAAGGTTATCGAAAATGACAAAGTAACCGTAAAAACAAGTGACGGAAAAACAGATATTTATTCTGTTGAATCTCTTTACGAGGAAGAAGAAACACCCGGCAGCTTTAACGGTAAAAAGATAACTGTCGGAACTGATGTTTACACCCTTAAATCCGAGGAAAACGAGGATTCCTTCTATGTCGGTGGAACGGAAACAGAAGCTTTTGTTAAATCCTACGAGAATGACTATGCAGGAAATCTTTGGAAGGTTAATACTGCAAACGCTGTTTTAACAGAGTACGGTTATGACGATGATAAGAATGTTTCTACTCTGAAAAACACCATTAACGGTTTAAAGCTGATTTATAAGTACGAATATGACGATGAAGGAAATATACTCTCTGATAAATTGAGAGCAGGCTCCGGAACGGAAGATGAATTATTAAACAGCGAACCTACACAAGCAGTAACTTACACTTATGATAAAGATAATCAGTTGCTTTCGGCTGAAACTGCTGATACTAAATGGGCTTATACCTATGACGGCAGAGGAAATATAACCTCAAAAACTGAATATTCGGTAACAATCGGCGAAAACAATGAAAAAATATATACAGAGGTTGATTCTAAAGTATATAAGTACGAGGACGAAGTTTGGGCTGATAAGCTTACTGAATATGATGAGATAGGCATAGAGTATGATGTAGTCGGTAATCCTATCGAGTATTTAGGCCATAATCTTGAATGGTCTTTTGGCAGACAGTTAACCAAATTTGACACAAACACTTATACCTATAACGAAGACGGCATCAGAACAAGCAAAACTGTTAACGGAGTTACAACGACCTATTACCTTGACGGCACAAACATAATCGAACAGATAACAAGTGATACAGTTCTTCATTTCTATTATGACAGTAATGATGAAATTATAGGCTTTACTTATGACGAGGCTGACTATTTCTATGTCAAAAATGCTATGAGTGACATTATCGGCATTGTTGATGATAGCGGCAATTTAATTACAAGTTATGCTTATGATGCCTGGGGTAAGGTACTGTCAGTAACGGGTTCGAATGTTGAGCTTGGTAACCTTAATCCCTTCAGATACAGGTCATATTACTACGACAGTGATATTGAAATGTATTATCTCCAAAGCCGTTATTATGACCCGGAAGTTTGCAGATTTATTAATTCCGATGATGTGAACTTTATCGGTGCTACGGGTAATGTTAGTTCTTATAATGCTTTTGCTTATTGTGAAAACAATCCAGTGAATGGTTGGGATGATAAAGGATTATTTGCAAAAAAAACAAAAAATTTTATGACAACGGCTCTGAAGAAATTTTTCTATGGCTGTGTAAAAGTAGTTAAAGATAATAGAACTTGGTCATATACTGATGAAAAAACAAAAGAGGAATATTCTATTAAAATTAAATACAAATATCAAATTAAAATTGATTTTTCAAAGGATCTTGATTTTTGGTGCGATATTTATAATACCTATGGCTCAAAGTTTTTTGATTTTCTTGCAGAAGTTGCACTAGAAAAGTTTAAAGAAAAAACAGGAAGAAAATTTTTGTTTGATAAGTCATGCGTTAGTGATGAATTATATGTTCATTTACAGGGATATTTGTGGGCATTGGGTAAATCAAAATATCTTCCTATAAGGCTTGCGGGATATTATGCTGTTAATAAAATTGTTAATACTAAAAAAATTAAAAAAGGGCTTAAAAGTTCATGTAAAGAAGCAAATATTTACGAAGCAGATATGTTTAACAATCGTTCTGAAGCACAGTTCTTAGGTTTTAATTATTTTTCTCATATACAAAAATCTTATATGGATACTGTAAAAGACCCTTATTACAATTTAAAAACAAAACGAAGAGAAATAAGTTGGTCTAATCTTGTAAACAGGAGGTCGTGGTTGCGTGAAAAATTGTAAATCAAGAATTGTTTTCTTGTTTGCTTTATGTTTTTTTTTGATAGTAATTAGTTTTTTTGTGGACTATAAACATTCAGAAATATTGGGTGCAAGAATAACTTATGAATATGAAACAACTTCTTTTGAATACAAAGGATATGATTATTTTAAATTACCTAATAATTATCAACTTGCAAATGGATGTAGTAAAAAGAAGTTAACGCTCTTAAATAGAGGTTCTGTATTGATAAGCTTGATAAATAAAGCATGGATATATTCACCGATAAATGATAGTCAATGCTTTTATTTAGAATGCAACTATAATGATTTAAATTTTGAAGGTGGGGTATTTTATAGGGAAGATATAAAAATGCCTACTTTAACAAAAGAAAATGTTGAATCTGTTGATTTTTATTTGTATGAAGATGACACTTTAATTATGTCTGTTAAAGATAAAGATTTAATTGAAAAGATATTGGATTGCGAAAATATAGATGATTTGGATTTCTTACCTGATATTTCGATTTCAACTAATGAAGAAGTGGAATATTGTGCAGTTTTTACAGATGAATTGTGTTATTGGTTTTAAAGAAAGATCCAATCAATAACACAGGGGACGGTACTATGTGTTCGGCTAATGAATAATTAACGGGCGGTGGTCTCTCTCCGCCGCCCCGCACACTCACTTCTCAGTCAGCTCTGCTGCCAGTTTTCCCCCCTCACATCTGAATAGCATTAAGCACAGGGTTTGGCTCGTCTGCCACCCTGTGCTTTTTCGTTGTAAAAAACTTTTTTGAAAAATTTCAAAAAAATGTGTTACTTTTTGTCATTTTCGAGACTATATAGATAAAGGGGTAATAACTATAGCTTATTTCTGTAATTGTACTTATTCAAAACTTGCTTTTTACGTTTTGTTGTCACTTCGGTGTAAATCTCGGTCGTGGCTACACTGCTGTGACCTAAAATCTCCTGTACTGACCTTAAATCAGCTCCGTTAGCAAGCAGATTTGTTGCAAAAGTGTGCCTTAAGTAGTGAGGTGTTGATTTCTCGTTAATGCCGCAGGCAGTTTTAGTTGAGTTGTATATGTATTCGATTCCGTGGATGCTCAACTGCTCACCAAATCGGTTGACAAAGACCTTATCTGTATTGGTTGGTCTGTTCTTTCTGACTTTCAGCCATCGGGTAAGATTGCTCCAGGTTTCATTACAGGATATATAAATAAGCCTCTGTTTTCGACCTTTGCCGTGTATGAGAATTGTCCGTTCAGAGTGGATAATATCTCCTAAAGAAATGTTAGAAGCCTCGGCAATTCTTATCCCGGTACTTATCAGAACATCAATCAAAGCAAGGTTACGTATACTCTTCCACTTTTCAAACGTTGTTGTCTCTTTCTCGGTATGGTCAGTAAGATAAGTGAGCAGTTTTGATGTCTCTTTCACCGCTAAAGTCTTGGGTAATCTTCGTTCTTTTTTATAGCGGAAATGGTGATTTTGATAGTAGTTTACATCTGTATATCCTTGCTCATAAAGAAAGCCGAAAAACATTTTTAATGTTATCAGCTTTCGGCAAACGGTGTTATCTTTGAGCCCACGCTCTTTAGATAACATCTGAATATACTTTAGGATAACCGTTTCGTCAAGCTCGTTGTCTTGCAGAAACGCCTGGAAATCATTCAGGTCCGAACGGTAGGCAAGTACCGTTTTATCGGATAGATTTTTTGTTGATTGGATGACTTGCAGAAACTCATCGCTCTTTAGTTTTGTGCATTTCATTTAATCACTCTCCTCGAAATTTTGAAAATGGGTTCGCAAAATACATTTTATCAGATTTCGGGGAGATTGGATAGGAACTGGCAATAACTGTTAATTATTGTATGAATTATAGTTTTGGAGGTATATGATGAATTTAAATAGTAATGTTAAAGAGTTGAATTTTTTAGATGAAATTGATCGCATAGAAGAGGAATATAAATCAAATAAAAAAGGCTTAATAACAAATGTTTCTGATTGGAATCCTTCAAAAGAATTTAAAACAAGTGTTGCTGATTTTTTAGCTAATAATTTTCCTGTAGACAGTATAGATTATATATTTTCTTACAGTCAATCTGAACAACGCAAAGAAAAAGTCTTAAATAGGTTAGGATGTCCTTTAAACAAAGCTATACTGTTCACACATTCTGGCTCAGCGTCTATATTAAATTGTGTTAATATGTTGTATGCTTCTGGTGTAAAAAAATTGATAATACTATGCCCAGCCTATTTTACGTTATTTCATGTTTGCAAAATATATAATATTGAATGCATACCTGTATATTTAAAAAAAGACAAAAATGGTTTCTATATAGAATCGGATTCTTTGATTAGAATGACAGCTAAAAATATTGCTTTTTGGGTAACTAATCCTGTCTATTGTACAAGTGTTTATTATGATAAAAAAATGATTGGATTATTTAAAATGCTGTTAGAAAACAATATTGTAGTATTTGATGAAAGTTTATGCTTTTCTTCGTTAGAGTTATCACATATTTTGTCTTACAGTCAAAATTTTATAGGCATTTATAGCCCTCACAAATCTGTGTGTATAAACGGAAATAAATTTTCAGCAATAGTGACAGATGAAAAAAGACAGAAATTTTTAGATGCCTGGTCCGATGTTCTTTGTGGTTGCCTCAGTACAGGAAATCACATAGCAATCTCACATTTTCTGTCAGAAAATTTTTCAAAATATAATGAAGCTTTTTTACAAAACATACTCATTAATAAAAATATAACACAAGAACTATGTGATAAGTACAATGTATCTTACGACAAAGACTCATATGGATATTTAATAACTGTATATTTTCAACATATTGCTTCAAACAAAGGATTAGACATCAATTTTATAAAAACGGTTATGGAGAATACAGGAATAAGATTTATTTCGGGTAAAAGGAATCATTTTGGAGATAATTTGGGATTTTGTTTTAGGATAAATTTAGCTGCGTATAATGATCAGTTTAGAGTTGCAATTGAACGATCTTTTGACTACTTATCACAATACTAATTTGTGCTTAATAATCATTACATATTGAAATCAATTTACTAATTATTATCTTCGTTTTCTTTTGAAATAAACTCAGTATCTTTCAATTGTCTTGCATACTGTAACAATGCTTTTTGAAGATTTTCATCTTTTAGTTTATTCATAATTATATTAAATGCTTCCGGTTGCACTTGTTTTCCTTCTCGTGTTAATGCCATTATGTAACTAGGAGGATTCTTGGCTTTTAAGGTTTTCCATTTAGCCTTTAAATCAATTAATTGCAATAAAACACCATTTACCCCATATAAAAAGAATTGTAAAGCTGAAATTCCCAGAACTGATGCAATTATTATTTCAATAAAAGAACCTTGCTTAACTTTGACCAATTTTGCTGGTTCTTTTATTTCCAATCCTAATATTTCATTAAGGTCGTTTATTATATTATGAAAATTAATTGCTTTTTTATTATCATAGTGAACTGTTATCTCTTGTTCTAACTTTGCTGAATCTTCAAAACAAGAATTGTTATAATAATTTTCTATCAACTCGTTAATTATTATTAGCAATTTATTCATAAAAGATTTGACATTAATTATATTAAAATCATCATTATCTATATGTGTAGTGCTAAGTTTGTCATATAATAGTTGATACATTTGCAGCAAAGGAAACAATGGTAATTTTTGGTGCGATTGTAAATGCTCAACTACCATTATAAAAAATTCAAGTTCCTCATGCTTTATAATTTTACATTCTTCAATTCTTAATTCGAAGTAATTTGCCATTTCCATAATAAGTTCGAAATTGGACAGTTGACCATAGTTATATTTGAGTAAAACAGCTTCAAACAACCAATCTTTTTGTTTAAATACATCAGATAGAAGTTCAAAGCTAAATTTCCTTGCTTTACCATATTCTTTTCCTAAAAATATATAATTAATATCTTTTAATATGTGTGCCTCAAGACCAAATAATTGTCCGAGAGAATCAACATTCATAGATACATTATTATATTTACACAAATGTAATATTTGTTTATAAAAGCTGCAATCTCCTAAACTCATCGAATTAAAACTACACATATTAAATGTGCACAAAGAAAAT
>JAZUMO010000002.1:0-2726 GCA_045603665.1 Acutalibacteraceae bacterium | reverse complement strand
CTTTAATGCTTCTTCGATCTCGTCTGCGTTTTCTTCAATGTCGGACATATAATCGTCCCAGCCCTTCTGCATACCCTGAGCTATGTCTACCTTTACTGCGTTGTAGTAGAAAAGTCTGTCAAACTCGCTTTCCTTGTCGTTATCATATTCAGAGCTTACGTATACCGTGTATATCGTGTCGTCAACTCTGAACGCCCAGCCCTGAAGCCATCCGCCCAGTGCGTCCTCCAAGGTGGTTTGGTCAAGAGCATTTTCGCCCTCGCCGACAAATTCGTAGCCGATTATGTTGTAGCCGTCCTGAGAAACGGCGGCGGTTTTGTCAAATACCTTTTTGAAGTATGTATCTATTTCCTCGTCGGTAAGCTCGCCGTCCTTTTTGGTAAAGGTGAAAAGTCCGCGTCCGTCCTCGCCGAGTGCCGAATATTTACTTGCAAATTCCCATTCCCAGTCAGGCTCAATATCGGCAGCCTTTATGCCTGTTGCCTTTTCGAGATAGTATTCCGCCGCCTCGGGACTGAAAGTTTCAAGGCTGTCTTCGTAATCTTCCTGAGCTTTTTCGCTCATTTTACCGGGATCAACGTTTTCTCCGGGCTTTGCCGTACAAGCTGCAAGTGTAAGTATCATAAGGGATGCGAGTATTATAGTAAGTATCTTTTTCATAAGTAAATCCTCCGTATTATATAAATTTATTGTTTAATTGTTGTCTTGATTTACAGCTTTGCTCCGCAGCCTCCGCAGAAGCCTGCATTTGCTTCGTTTTTAGCACCGCACTGTCCGCAGAATCTGGGCTTGGGTGCGTCTGTCTGTGTATTAGGTTGTGCCTGATACTGTGGCTGTACATTCGGCTGTCCTGCTCCTGCGTAAGCCATCTGCGGCTCTTCCGCCTTGCCCTTGTTAAAGAGCTCCTTGAACTTGCCGGAGATCTTAGAGAGCTTGCCGTAAAGGTCGAAGGTAATTTCTGTTGTGGGAGCTACCTCCATATAACTCGCCATTGTCTGACAAAGTATGTAGCTGTCAAGGAATGCAAACTTTATTACCCAAGTAATGAATACTGCAAGCAAGAAGCCGATAAATGCGTTCCAACTGAGAAGCCTGAAAAGAAGTCCTATGGGCACGAATACAAGCACAAGCACCAAAAGCGAGAGAAGTATAACCTTCAGCATTGTCTTTGCCGCATTTTTAAGAAGATGCTTGATGTTCTGTGCGTAGATTACAACGCCGTCGCAGGCACTTCTGAATGCGCCCTGCTCCTTTTTGTAGAAGGTGTAGCCGAGACAGCACTCGTCAACGTAGCCGAGGGAAAGCTCAACGAAGAAGTTTGCTATTCCCGTTACTGCTCCCATGCCGGGGATAAAGTCAAGTGCATTACCGAGCTTTGAGATGCCTCTCTGAATCTGCTTTACCGCACCCGATACCAGCTTATCTACTGCGAAATATACGTTTGAGGTTGCAAATCTCTTTTTAACGGCTTCCTTGCCGTAATTCACCTGATTGTCAGGAACCTTACCTGTTGTCACCGCTTCGGCAAGCACTGCAACGTGTCCTGCTTTAACAAGATAGCCGAAGTAGTGCATAATTGCGAATCTCACGACTCCCGTTGCACCTATCCATATAAAGATACAAATTACCATTCCGTTTTCGCCAAACAGCCAGCCGATACCGAGTAGTATTGCGAGCAGCACTACCGAGATAAGCACCGTTGCCGCACCGAGTACCAGCTTTGCTATTGCGAAAGGCATTGTTTTTCTGAAAAGTTCACCTGATTTCATAATTTTTATCTCCTTTACTTGTTTTTCTTGAATTTCTCATTCATACAAATTCCGATTATGTCATTCTCGTCCTGCTTTAACATAAAACTACAGGTTCCGCAGGTTTTGTCATCACCGTCAGCGTATGGACAGTCTTCTGTAATGACATCTACCCATTTTCTGCCGCCGGGGGTTATTCTCGGACATTCGATAAAATCGGGGAATTCTCCGAGATGCTTTCCGCTCAGCTCATCATATCGGAAATTCACCTCCAATATGTCGCCGTCGAGCAGGTAAGTCTTTTTTACATCATGTTTCATATCATAGGCTCACCTCAACTTTCCTTTCGTTGTCTTTATTTTATACTAAAAATAATCTTATTGTAAGTCACGTCTGATAGGTGAAAAAGTATAATTTTTTGCATAATTCTGAGTCTTTCAATAGGCAAAAAATTGAAAAAGCCTGTAATATAGCGTATTTTGGGGCAAAAAATCCCGTCCGCGTGCGAACGGCACCTTTAAGCTTTTGTCAGTCTTCAAGATATTTCCGAAGCTCTGTCTTTTTGCTGATACAAAGCTTCTGATAAATAGAGCGTATGTGATTTTTTACCGTACCCTCGGATATATCTAAGTGTGCGGCTATTTCCTTTGAACTCCAGTCTCGGTTATACAGAAGGGTTATGCTTATTTCAATGGGTGTTAAGGTGTGAGAAAAATCGTTTTCCTCCGGCTTATGAAGTCTGTACCAGCCGTCATTAAATTCTTTTACAACCTTCATTATCTTTTTATAGTCTTCGGGATAGTCTGTTTTTAAACACTGTTCTGTAAGACCTTGAAGCAAATTATGATGTATGCCGAACAGCTTTATAAAGCCGTCATGTTTTGCAGTTTCCCATGCAATCATAAAGTGCTGTCGGGCAAGAAGAGGCTTTTTAAGTCCCATAAAGGATGCTGCCGCAACTATAAGCACATAAATTGC
>JAZUMO010000001.1:0-7171 GCA_045603665.1 Acutalibacteraceae bacterium | reverse complement strand
GGTTTTTATTGGCTCTTTTCCGCTTAAACATTATAAAAAGCTCCCGAAATACGCGAGTATTACGGGAGTTTTATCATTTCCTTTAAACGAAAAATTTCTCAATAAAAACTGCTTAGCACCTTAAAATTCAGATACTTTTGTTGCAAAACATGGCGAAAAGCACAGAAATCCTTGCCGAATTTCGAGCATTTTTAACGCAGTTGTGCGCAAAAATAACGAATTTTAAGGCTTAACATCCTTATGAAGGGTCGCCCCTGAGATTCCTTGCTTTTTATAGTCTACTCTCTTCCTGTTTTTGCTGATCTCCCTTCGCGGAACAAGAAAAAACAGTCGCAGGAACTGACCTGCGACTGCAATTATTCATTATTCAATATTCATTGAATTAATACATTCCTCCGCCCTGAGCCATAGCGGCAGCGGCTGCTGCATCAGCTGCGGGATCGGGAATGTCAGCGATGAGAGATTCTGTGGTAAGCACCATAGCTGCTACAGATGAAGCATTTTCGAGAGCTGAACGGGTAACCTTTGTGGGGTCGAGAATGCCTGCTTCAGCCATATTCACATACTGTTCCTTTGCAAAGTCAAAGCCATAGCCGGTCTTACCGCTTTCGAGGATAGCATTTACGATAACAGAGCCTTCGAGACCTGCATTCTTTGCAATCTGACGAACAGGCTCTTCAAGGGACTTGAGAACGATGCGTACACCTGTTTTTTCGTCGGGATCCTCTGTTTCATCTGCAAGTGCTGCTACTGCGGGAACTGCATTGAGAAGAGCAACACCGCCGCCGGATACTGAGCCTTCTTCAACGGCTGCCTTTGTAGCGGCAAGAGCATCGTCAATGCGAAGCTTCTTTTCCTTCATCTCTGTTTCAGTTGCAGCACCAACCTTGATAACTGCTACCCCGCCTGCTAATTTTGCAAGACGCTCCTGAAGCTTTTCTGTATCGAATTCAGATGTGGAGGCTTCAATCTGAGCCTTGATCTGATTTACACGTGCCTTAATCTGTTCCTTGTCACCTGCACCGTCAACGATGGTGGTGTTTTCCTTGGTGATTTTTACCTGACGGGCTGTACCGAGCATATCAACGGTAGCTGTCTGAAGGTCGAGACCGAGGTCTGCTGTGATAACCTGACCGCCGGTAAGAATAGCGATATCCTGAAGCATTTCCTTTCTTCTGTCGCCGAAGCCGGGAGCCTTGACTGCAACGCAGGTGAAGGTGCCGCGAAGCTTGTTGACGAGAAGGGTTGCGAGAGCTTCACCTTCAACATCCTCAGCGATGATAACGAGCTTTTTGCCCATTTTGAGAACCTGCTCGAGAAGGGGGAGAACCTCCTGGATATTGCTGATTTTTTTGTCTGTGATAAGGAGGAAAGCATCGTCGATAACTGCTTCCATTTTATCGAGGTCTGTAGCCATATAGGGTGATACATAGCCTCTGTCAAACTGCATACCTTCAACAACTTCCTTGCAGGTTTCGGCTGTCTTTGATTCCTCAACAGTAATTACACCGTCGGTGGAAACGATTTCCATTGCCTCAGCAATAAGCTGACCTACTGATTCGTCTGCGGAAGAAACTGTAGCAATTCTTGCGATATCTTCAAAGGTGGTAACGGGGCTTGAGTTGGCCTTTACTGTTTCGATAGCCTTTGCAACGGCCTTTTTGATACCCTTTTTAACTACCATAGGGTTAGCACCCGCAGCGACGTTTTTCATACCCTCTCTCACAAGTGCCTGAGCAAGAAGGGTAGCGGTTGTTGTACCGTCACCTGCCACGTCGTTTGTCTTGGTAGCAACTTCCTTTACAAGCTGAGCACCCATATTTTCGAAGGCGTCCTCAAGCTCGATTTCTTTTGCAATGGTAACACCGTCATTTGTAATGAGAGGTGCACCGTATTTTTTGTCGATAACTACGTTTCTTCCCTTGGGGCCGAGGGTGATTTTTACGGTATCGCTTAACTTGTCGATACCTGTCTGTAATGCTTTTCTGGCTTCTTCGCCAAAAATAATCTGTTTTGCCATTTATAAATTCCTCCTATGATTATTCTATAACAGCAAGAATTTCGCTTTGACGGACGATGGTGTATTCTTCACCGTCAAGTTTGACTTCTGTGCCTGAATATTTGCCGGTGATAACCTTGTCGCCGACCTTGACATACATTGCTGTTTCCTTACCGTCAACGATTCCGCCGGGGCCTACTGCAACTACTTCAGAAAACTGAGGCTTTTCCTGAGAAGCAGAGGTAAGGATGAAACCGCTCTGGGTTGTTTCTTCAACTTCTGCGCTTTTAAGTACAACTCTGTCGAGAAGGGGTTTAATATTCATAATTCAATCCTCCTGAATTCTTATTTTTCAAATTTTAGCACTCTTATGTTTCGAGTGCTAATTTATATTTTAGGGGAGATTTTTAATAAAGTCAAGTCTTTTTATAAAAATAATGGTAAAAAGCAGGAATTTTTTTCATAGAATAGATGTATTTTTCATTTTAATACTATTATCGGTGATTACATTGCTTAAAAGAGCCCTTTCATTATATATGCTCATATGTCTGTGCTTTATGGCACTGCTGTTAAAAATTGTTGATATAAACGGGAAAAATTATTCATCGGTTACACGTAATCAGTCCACAAAAACTATTACAGTCGGTGAAAAAAGGGGAACAATTTATGACCGGAATCACATTCCGCTTGTGAACGGTGAAAAAAGGCTTATTGCTGCGGTGACTCCTGCGGTACAAGCGGGAGAATATCTGAAAGCATATTTCAGCCGTGAGGAGCTGTCAAAAAAAATTAGTGACGGCTATCCCTTTTTATGTTCGGTAAACGAAGAGATTATCAATGATCATATTTATACATTTTCTGTTCCCGTAAGATACGGTGAAACTGTTCTTGCACCTCATATTATAGGATATATTGATTCAGAGAGTAAAGGTATTTCAGGGATAGAAAAGGCTTACAATCAATATCTTACGGAAAATAGCGGGAGGCTGACAGTTTCCTTTCAGGTTGATGCTGTAGGCAGAGTGCTGGCAGGAATGGACAAGACAGTAACCGACAGCAACTTTTCCTCGAAGGCGGGCGTGGTTCTTACTCTTGACAGCCGTATACAGAATATAGCTGAAGCAGCTTTGCGCGAAAGTAATATAAAAAGCGGTGCTGCGCTTGTGATGAAGGCGGGGACAGGCGAGCTTCTGGCTGTGGCAAGTATACCGGACTTCAGACCCGATCGGGTAGGTGAAAGTCTGAATGTTAAAAACTCACCTCTTGTCAATAAAGCCTTCTGTTCTTACTCTGTCGGCTCGGTTTTCAAAAGTGTTGTTGCTGCTTTTGCTCTTGAAAGCGGGATTTCTTCCGAGGAAATCTATGAATGTAAGGGTGAAATTACTGTGGGGGATACGGTTTTTCGATGCTACAAGGGGAAAGCTCACGGAAAAACAGATATGTGTTCTGCTCTTGAAAATTCCTGCAACACATATTTTATCAACCTTTCTCATAAGCTGAATTCACAAAAGCTTTTGACTCTCTGTGACAATCTCGGCTTTGGAAAAAGTGATATTCTTGCTCCGTCAATGGTAACCTCGTCGGGTACTCTGCCTTCAGAGGAAAGTCTCAGGCTGAAGGGTAATTTTGCTAACTTTTCTTTCGGTCAGGGTGATTTTTCTGCCACGCCCTTGCAGCTTGTAAAGGCTTATCAGGCTCTCGCAACAGGTTACACAACAACACCCATACTCATAAGAGGTCTTACAAATTCTGATGGACTTATGACACAGACGGGAAAGACCCATAAAGAAAAAATTTTTTCTGACAGCACCGTAAAGCAGATAAGAAAAATGCTGTCGGAGGTAGTCAGTGACGGGCTTGCTGACAAGGCAAGGAGCAGTCTCGTTTCCCTTTCGGGTAAAACGGGAACTGCCCAGAGCGGTATTTTTGAGAATGGAAGTGAAATCTGCCGCACATGGTTTACGGGCTTTTTTCCTTCGGAGAATCCGAATTATATTGTGGCGGTGCTTAACGAAAACGGAGAGGGTGGCAATGTTGACTGCGCACCTGTTTTCAAAAAGATTTGCGAGGGGATAGTGGGGGGATAATTTTGGGGGATAATTTACCCTTGACAAACATAGCTTTTTAGTGTTAAACTGAAGAGGAATATTTTGAAGGAAGCCTTTATCTATTCCGTAGATAAAGGCTTTTTTATGTCTGGAGGAAAAGAAAATGAAAAAAGACGTAGTTATTATCGGTGCAGGCCCTGCAGGTATTTTTACCGCTCTTGAAATGATCAAGAAAGGCTCAGACAAGAGCATTGTTATTGTTGAAAAAGGTCAGCCCGTTGAAAAAAGACACTGCCCCAAGGATAAAACCAAGCAGTGTGTAAATTGTAAGCCCTACTGCCACATTACCACAGGCTTTTCCGGAGCCGGTGCTTTCTCAGACGGCAAGCTTTCTCTTTGCTATGAGGTGGGCGGTGATCTTCCTTCTCTTATCGGTGAAGACCTTGCTCAGGAAACAATTAACTACACCGACGGAATCTATCTCGAATTCGGTGCAGATACTCATATCGAAGGCATCAGCAATTCCCAAGAGGTAAAGGAAATCCGTATGAGAGCCATTCAGGCAGGTCTCAAGCTCGTTGACTGTCCCATAAGACATATGGGTACGGAAAAAGCACAGAGCATTTACTATGCTATTGAGCAGTACCTTTTGGAAAACGGTGTTGAGATTATCTTCGGTTATGAGTGTAATGACATTATCCTTGAGGACGGAGCCTGTAAGGGTGTTCACCTTGAAAACAGCAAGGGTGAGCAGATGACCATTGAGGCGGACAACACAGTTATTGCCACCGGCAGAAGAGGCGCAGAGTGGCTTGAAAGAATCTGTGCCGAATATGATATTGCTCATCAGCCGGGTACTGTTGATATCGGTGTGCGTGTGGAGGTCAGAAACGAGATTATCGAAAAGGTGAATGAGGTTCTCTATGAGTCAAAGCTCATCGGCTATCCCGGCCCCTTCAAAAACAAGGTAAGAACCTTCTGTCAGAATCCGGGCGGCTTTGTCAGCCAGGAAAACTACGATAATGACCTTGCCGTGGTAAACGGTCACAGCTACAAGGATTTGAAGAGCAACAACACCAATCTTGCCATTCTCGTTTCCCATAATTTCAGCCACCCCTTCAATCAGCCCATTGAATATGCAAGAAAGGTGGGCGAGCTTACGAATATGCTCGGTGCGGGACACATTATGGTTCAGCGCTTCGGCGACATCCTCGACGGCAAGAGAACCTGGGAAAAGGAGCTTTCACAGTCAAACGTCAAGCCGACCCTTCCCGATGCCGTGGCAGGCGACATCACCGCCGCTATGCCCTACAGAGCTATGATTAACATAATCAACTTTATCAAGGCTATGGACCACGTTGTTCCCGGCTTTGCTTCCACGGAAACACTGCTCTATTCACCGGAGCTCAAGTTCTATTCCAACCGTGTAAAGATGGATGAGAATTTCAATACCAACGTCAGGGGTCTTCACTGCCTCGGCGACTCATCAGGCTGGACACGAGGTCTGATGATGGCTTCGGTTATGGGTGTGCTGATGGGAAGAAGGTTAGTGTAATCAATCATATAACTGTCCTCTGATTGTAACGTTTTATTTGAGGTGTTTTATGTCATATAAAGAAATTTATATTCAAATTTCATCAACAGATGAAAAGAAGTTGCTTGCATTTATAACTCAAATGTGTAACTGTAAAATATTAGTGCCTCAGGTTAGCAACTCCGATAATGCTGTTTTTGAAGAAGAAAAATCAAATGATTCTTCAGTATGTATAATAGTAGATAAAAACATTGAAGTAATCGATAATTCAGAGGTTATAGAAATACCTTACGGCTTTTCGTATATTTCTTATGAAAGAATGGAAGCTTCTGACAAAAACAAATTAACAATAAAACTTTCCACAATATACAATTGGAGAGATAAAAAGAAAAGTTTGGTTGGTATATTTGATGTTATTGAAAATTGGATAAAGAGTAACTCGCACAGAATTATTAGATATGGAATTCATAAGACATATATGTTTGGATAAGACAGGGGCGTTCCTCTGATTTGACTAAACAGCATAAAAACAGGGGACGGCACACACCGTTCCCTTTAATCTTACTATAACCCCTTGACACATTTACAAAAATTTTATATAATATTAAACTGACAGTTTATGTAATATAATACATTATAGAAATTACTTAACGAAAGGAAGATATACAATGGCACAGGAAATTTTGCTTACCGCACAAGGCTTTAAAGAATTAGAGGATGAACTCGAGGACCTTAAAGTCCGTGGCAGACAGGAAATCAAAGAAAAAATTCAGGTTGCTCTTTCCTTCGGTGACTTATCCGAAAATGCTGAATACGACGAAGCAAGAAATGACCAGGGAAAGCTCGAAGCACGTATTCTTGAAATTGAAAGTATTCTTTCAAGAGCAAAGCTTGTTGACGAATCTGCTCTTAGCACCGATGTCATCCAGATGGGCTCAAAGGTTGAAATCAAGGATATAGAATACGGTGATATTTATAAGTATCAGATTATTTCTTCAACCTCCACTTCAAAGGACAAGGTTGACGATTACATCACCAGCGACGAATCACCAGTTGCAAAGGCTCTTTTAGGCCACAAAGTAGGGGACATCGTTGAGGTTGAATCTCCCGTAGGCATCATTAAGTACGAAGTTATTCAAATTTTGAGATAATTCTTTCTGAAAGGAAAACAGATATGTCAGAAGAAAAGAATATAAATGTACCTCAGCAGGAGGTACAGCAGGACGTTAATGAATTAAGAAAGGTAAGAGTGGACAAGCTTGAGGCTCTTCAGGAAGCAGGAAGAGATCCCTTCGTAATTACAAAATTTGACCAGACTCACCACAGTGCTGTTATCAAGGAAAGCTTTGAAGAGCTTGAAGGAAAAACTGTACGTGTTGCAGGCCGTATGATGTCCAAGCGTATCATGGGTAAGGCTTCCTTCTGCAACGTGCAGGACCTTAAGGGCGGCATCCAGTGTTACGTAGCAAGAGACTCTCTCGGAGAGGACGAATACAAGAAGTTTAAGAAGCTTGACATCGGTGATATCATCGGTGTTGTTGGTACCGTATTCAAGACAAAGACAGGCGAGACATCCGTTCACGCGGAGAA